>NZ_JBRAKS010000046.1:0-16374 GCF_052745115.1 Candidatus Jordarchaeum sp. | reverse complement strand
GTGCTTTTAGAAAATGTGCACCACCCTTTTCTATTAATTTTGTTCTTAATTATGTGGTTGTTTACTCCTTTGTTTCGGGGGCTTAAAAAACGCTTCTTTTCGGGGAAACTTGTTGAGCAAAATACAAGCATATACTTCCCTTATACGGTAAAAACAGAATTTGAAAGAATATTGGCGCACACCAAACCTTAATACAATCATCAAAAAGTGAGCGCCAACGTTGTAACGCTGGTTTTAATTAAGTAGAGAAATCAAAGTACCGCCAGATACCTCTGCCACTCCCAATTAGTAACTGCCATCGAAAATTCTTTCCATTCTTTCTTCTTTCCTTCAATGAATCTAGTGAAAGTATGTTCTCCTAATGCTGATTTAGCTAGCATACTTTTTTCTGTAAAGCTTATTGCTTCCCCAAGTGATCCTGGAACTTGATCAATGTAAAACTCTTTTAGTTGAGCATCATCGAATTCGTAAACATCTTCGTCTACCGGCTCTGGTGGTTCTATTTTATTCTTGATCCCTTCGAGACCAGCCTTAAGCATTACTGCGAACGCTAGGTAGGGATTTGTTGAAGAATCGGGACATCGTATCTCTGCTCTTATAGATTTTTCTCTTCCAATAAAGTATTCAGGAACCCTTATTAGGGCTGATCTGTTTCTACGTCCCCAACATATATAGACTGGAGCCTCGTAACCTGGAATTAGTCTTTTGTAGGAGTTTACTGTAGGTGCTAAAATTGAAAGTATTTCTTTAATATATTGTAACTGGCCACCTATAAAGTAGAGTGCGGTTTCAGAAAGACCGTATTTTCCGTTCTTATCAAAGAAAGCGTTTTTATCTCTAGTCCAAAGACTCTGATGAACATGCATCCCGGAACCATTCACTCCAAAGAGCGGCTTAGGCATAAAAGACGCAAATAGATTATGCTTCTTTGCAATGGCCTTTAATGCGTATTTGTAGGTTATTACCGCATCTGCTACGTGTAGAGCATCACCATATCTGAAGTCGATTTCATGCTGTCCAGGTGCCACCTCATGATGCCCCATTTCGACCTGTATCCCCATATCTTCCAAGGTTGCAGCTGCTTCTCCACGGACCTCAAAAGCGAGATCCAGAGGTGCAAGATCGAAGTAGCCACCGTGGTCTTGTGGAACCGGTTCTATTCCGTCTGTATATTTGAAGAGGAAGAATTCTAATTCTGGTCCTACATAGTAGTTGAAGCCCATTTTCTTTGCTTCATCCAGATTTCTTCTCAGAATGTGTCTTGGATCTCCTTCGAAGGGTTTACCCTCAACCCGGTATACATCGCAGAAAATTGTGGCTACTTTTTTGTTTGTTATTCTGGGAGACAGTATTGTGAATGAGGTAGGATCGGGGATTAGTCTCATGTCACTTTCATATATTCTTGCGAATCCTTCTATTGAAGAGCCGTCAAAGCCAATGCCGTTATCTAGGGCTTCTTCTATTTCTCTGGGGGGTATTGCGCAGGTTTTTGCGGTGCCGAATATGTCTACAAATTGTAGGGTTATGAGGCTTATGCCATTGGATTTCACTTTTTCAATTACTTGTTGCTTCAGTTCTTCATTGGATTGCATTCTTACACCTCTTTAACCATTTGTTTTTGTATAATGTTATACCATTTATGGTTATATTTTTAAATATTTCTACCATTTTCTTAAACAAGTGTTTCTTTTTTAACAATTTTTATGAACATATGTTCATTAATAAATCATTATAAAAATAGGATAATTTTTTCGGGATTTAAAAATTGAAGTTCCCATTAATAATTTGCTGATATTTTAAATGAAGAAAAGAAGGGAATATGGTTATAGTATTTCGAAATTTTCTTTTATGGTGTTTAAAACTACATGCGTGTTGGCTCTTTCCACGTAAGGAATAGATAATAGACCTTTTGTGAAGTTACTCAGTTCATTTCTATTTCTAAACTTGGCAACAATAATTGCATCCACGGTTCCGGTTACATCGTAAACCGCACAGGTATGCGGGTTTTTGGAGATTTCTTTATCTACCTCCAGTAATCTTCCTTGAGAAACAGTGATTTCGGTTACCACTGTTAATTCGTATCCTAGCCTTTCATGATCCAAAATTGCGGTGTAGCCTTTTATTAGCCCCTCTTCTTCCATTTTTTTTGTTCTGGTTACCACAGTTCCCACCGATACCTCAATCTTTTTTGCTATCTCCCTGTGGGATTGCCTTGCATTTGCCAGTAGTTCTTTGAGTATTTTTTTATCGATATTATCTATCAAGTATTATAACACCACCTTTAAAAGGTAAGAATTATCAAATATTTAATATTTTTCTAAAAAAGTGAACAAATGTTCAAAAGCAACATAACAATTGAATAAACAGTTTATACTTTGATTACGGAAAGAGTAAAATATCAAGCATTCTTTGAGAAATGAAAGAAATTATGCAAAGTTTTTAAAATTAGATAAGTAGCAGTTATCTCAAACTCTAACTATCCTCACAGTTTAGTTTTAAAGGGTTAATACCATAAATTCTAAGAGTAGTAAAATAGTAATATAGTTGCCTTTTGTTAGGCGGTGTTTGGAGTGAGTGAAGAAATACAAATGTGGACTGAAAAATATAGGCCTAAACACCTAAAAGAGATAGTCAACCAGAAAGAGATTGTAAACCGATTAGAGGGATTTGTATCCCAAAAGGACTTACCGCACTGCCTCTTCGCAGGTCCTCCTGGCACGGGAAAAACCACAGCAGCTCTTTGTATTGCGCGGGATTTATTCGGGGAAAATTTTCAGGGTAATTTTCTGGAGCTAAATGCTAGTGACGCTAGGGGAATTGATGTTATTAGGACCACTGTTAAGGATTTTGCTAGGACAATGTCCTTGGGGGATATTCCGTTTAAAATTCTGGTTTTGGATGAAGCCGATGCGCTGACCACGGAAGCCCAACAGGCTTTGAGGCGTACTATGGAGCGTTTCACACGTACTTGTCGTTTCATTTTGATTGTGAATTATTCCAGTAGGATAATCGAACCTATACAGTCTCGGTGTGCTTTGTTCCGCTACCCTCGCCTTGAAAGAGAGGATATCATTGGTATGCTTAAAATCATCTCTGAGAAAGAGGGGGTGAAACTTGAGGATGATGGGATTGAGGCGGTTCTGTATGTTTCTGAGGGGGATATGCGTAAGGCGATAAACACTCTTCAGGCTTCCTCCGCTCTTGGTGAATCAGTAAACGCAGACTCGGTCTACAAAGTTACAGGTAAAGCGAGACCAGAGGAAGTTAGGGAGATGTTGGAATTAGCACTAAGTGGCAATTTTGTTCAATCTAGGAAAAAATTGCACGAACTTTTGATAAACTATGGTCTTTCAGGAATTGATGTTGTTAGGCAGGTGCATAGGGAAACCTTCAACATAGCCATTCCGGAAGTGTGGAAGGTGCGTATAGCGGACATAGTGGGTGAAATTGATTTTCGGATAAGTGAGGGTGCCCATGAGGAGATTCAGTTAAGCGCCCTACTCGCTCAATTTAGCCTAGTGGGCCAAGATATGGGAAAAACTCAGTAGGTTTAATGGTGGTCAAATGAGTTTACCTTGGACTGAAAAGTATAAACCCACCAATATATCCCAAGTTGTGGGAAATGATAAAGCAGTAGCCCAACTAGTGGACTTCCTGAAGAATTGGAGGAGACACATGGATAAGAAGGCTCTACTGCTTTACGGTTCTCCTGGGAATGGTAAAACGGTTTCTGTTTATGCAGCAGCCAATGATTTGGACTTGGAAATTGTGGAGGTTAATGCAAGTGATAAGAGAAACTTGGAGATTATTCAACGTACGGTGGGCTCTGCGGCAACTATGAGTTCTCTTTTCCCAGTTAAGGGTAAGGTAATATTAATAGATGAGATAGATGGCTTGAGTGGAGTGGAGGATAGAGGCGGGGTAGGGGCTATAATATCAGTGATTAGGAATTCTGAGCATCCCATTGTGCTTACGGCGAATAATCCTTGGGATCCCAAATTCTTATCCCTACGGCAATACTGTTATATGATCCCTTTCAACAAAATACGCACGCCCACAATCAGCAAAGTGCTCGGGAGAATATCTGAACTAGAGGGTGTTCGGGTGGATGATTCTGTTTTAGAGGCTTTGGCTAATAATTCTGAGGGGGATTTGCGGGCTGCAATTAATGATTTACAGGCGTTAAGCCAGAACAAAACTGAATTAACAATGGAAGATGTGGCGTTATATTCGCGAGACAAGATAAAAAGCATATTTGAAGTACTCGCTAAAGTGTTCAGGGAGAGAGATGCCCGTGAAATTGTTAATGAAATCTCATCGACTGATGTGGATTATGAGATGATGATACACTGGATTAATGAAAATATTTCACAGCATATGAGCGAGCCGAAAGAACTCAGTAACGCTTATAACATGATATCTAGGGCAGATGTTTTTCTTGGTAGAATTAGAAACAGACAACACTGGGGTTTGCTTTCCTATGTTTTTGAACTCATGTCTGCTGGTGTTTCTTTATCAAGAGAAGTTAGTAAAGCAGGCTACGTTAAGTATCAATTTCCTAGCTGGATAAGAAATCTGAGCAGAACCAGATCCACACGCAGCAAGCTATCATCCATCGGAATGAGAATAGGGAGCAAATGCCATATCTCCTCGTCTGGAGGAGTTGAGTATTATCTTCCGTATTTGGAAGTTATTTTCAAAGCCGATCCCAAAATTGCGGCTAAGATATCTAAGTGGTTTGAGTTCGAGGACGAGCTTATCGAAAAAATTGCGGGCGATAAGAAGACTTACAATAAGATAATAAAAGAGTTAAAAGAATAGAGAAAATTACCGAGTCTTTTCAAGCTCTGACATAATTACCGAATACACTTTGACTCTTATCCTCTCGCGGATATAGTTTTTATACAGTTCTTTTAAAAACATTGTTTTACTCACTTCATCCACAATAAAATCGAAGGGATACTTTACATCTAATAGAATTAGTCCTTCGGGCTCCGCTGGTGATATCCCTCCTCTAGGCTGGTAATTCGGATCCAATAACTCTTTAAGATATGGTAAAGGTTTTTTACCCAAACCAATTTCACGAAGAATAGTAACCGTTTTACGTACCATTTTCCAAAGGAAACCTTTGGAGGTAAAAGTGAAAATAAGTAAATCGCCTTTCTTTTCAATTTTTGATTCTAATAATGTTCTTACGGTTCTCTCGTTCGGCTTCGGGGTACACAGATTTTTAAAATTGTGGGTCCCCTTTAATAGAGAGGTTGCCTTTTTCATCACTTTAAAATTTTCGCCTTCATGAATAGCGTAGTATTTGTAGGTACGGAGTAGGGCGTCTCTGCGGGGATCAAACTCTTCGGGAACCGGGGAATAAGCCCAGCAGCGCATATCTTTGGGAAGGTTGGTGTTTAGGGCGGGTAGAATTAACTTTTTTTGGGTGTTGAAAGCGATGGTCTGGCTAAGAGCGTTTACACCCTGATCGGTACGCCCTGCATAATTATATTTTGAATCTTGGGGATTATCTATCCAGCCTATTTTTTCTAGAGCATTGAGTAAAGTTCCTTCAACCGTTTTCATATTAGGTTGATTCTGGAAACCAGAGTAGTCTCGACCCAGATATGCCAATCTAACCGCATAACGCAACTGATCCTCGTCTCCTAACCTATCACTGATTAAAAGCGAAATAAAAATTCTTCAATTTACAATTTCTAAGAAATTTTTTCGATTCAAATTCTTAGGTGAATGGAAATTTTTTCGGGTTCTTTTATATTCTTTAAAGTTGATATCATTCCCTGGATTGTGGCGCTTAAAATTCTTTGTACGAAGGGATTAATACCAATTTTTTTCCCGTTGATATATAATACTGCTTGGGCTGCGTTCTGGGGGCAGGCAGTTATTTTGGCTTCCCCTCGTATCAGAGCTTTGGCATACTCGTCACAATTTGGATACCCACAAACTGCGCATGTTTTCTTTTCTAACCTGTTAACCACTTCATCCACCAGTCTTGAGAGAACCAATTCAGCTAGCTCAGATCCCTTAGAAACTATTGGAATATCTGGATGAACCGCTATTACCTTCTCTTTTTCTGTTTCATTTCCCGTTATTAATCCGGTAACCGCTATCACCAGTTTTTCAATGTAGAGATCAAAAAATTGATCTGCGGTTTCTGCCGCAATTATCCTTGGATATTTTTCCTCACGGAAGCCTTCTAAAATCATGATGTCAGCAAAAGGAGCAATCATATTTAGGGCCCCATCTAAAGATTTTTCCGGCGTGATTAGAACAAAACTCCTATCGGTAAGGGCTCCACAAGCATCAGCTCCCGCTTCTAGATATCTTTCTGTATCCTTTGAGTCTAGTGCACCTCTTGTATCTTGACTTACCTCATATTTGTGTGCATGTTTTATGGCGGCTACGCGAAACCCTCTTTTTTTGAACTCTTCGATTAAACTAACTGCAGTTGAGGTTTTACCTACATGTCTCTGGAATCCAACTATTTGGAATATCATAATATTCCTCCCAAGTGTTTTAAGAGATTAAAAAATATCATAATTTGAGTATTGATAATAAACGTATTAATTTCCATATTATTAAAAGGATAACTATCTCCTATAAATCAAAGTTTTGATTCGATTAGAAGAAAAAAGCTATTTAGAATAGTTTTTATTTCTTAAAAACATCATTTTCTATAGATTTAATGATATACTCGGAGGATGGAACTCTTTGAGTATAGATATGGCAGATATCAGCGAAAAAAAAGATGTTCTACGTATTGCACAGGCCAAGGGCATCATCAAGCTAAAACCAGAAACCATTCAAAGAATTAGAGAAAAAACACTAGGAAAAGGGGATGTCGTCACCACCGCTCAGATAGCAGGTATTCTGGCGGCTAAGAAAACCCCCGAGATAGTGCCGTTATGCCATCCGATCCCGATAACTAAAGTTGATGTGCAAATTACAATCGGAGACAGCAAAGTTATAGTTGAATCCACTGTGCAGTCATTGGCTAAAACAGGGGTAGAAATGGAAGCACTAGTTGCTACTTCAGTAGCACTGCTTACAGTGTGGGATATGGTTAAACCTTACGAAAAGGATGAAAAAGGACAGTATCCGGATACGGTCATAGAGGAAATAAAAGTGGTGAGTAAAATCAAATCTCCACCAAAAAGACACTCAGAGGGAGAAAAAGATTGAAGCCCGAAAGCCCTCACAAAAAACACAGAATATTCACTGGACCCCTCGACTTTGGTTTAATAATAATTAGTGACACTCGCCACCGGGAGATCCAAAACGGTGCTCAAAGCAGCGATGAAACCGCACGTATTGTGGAGAATATGATAAAAGAGGCAGGTCACAAACTGGTATCAGTTTCTTTTGTTCCCGATGAAGCGGAACCCATACTCAAAACAGTAAACGACTTAATGGGAAAAGGAATACAGGTGGTAGTAACTAGTGGGGGAACCGGTCTTTCTCCAAGAGATATAACTATTGAAACTCTGAGTCCTCTTTTGGAAAAGAAGATACCGGGTTTTGGAGACCTCTTCAGATTTGAAAGTTATAGGGAGATTGGAACCGCAGCCATGTTAACCAGAGCAGAGGCGGGAACATACCGAGGAGCGGTTATTTTCTGTTTGCCGGGTTCTCCCAACGCGGTGCACACAGCCCTCAGTAAGTTTATTCTTCCAGAGATCGAACACATTATCAGCCATATGAAGAAGAGAGGAAAAGATACAAAATAAGGAGGAGAACTAATTTGAATACAGAGAGCGTACGCATGAGGGGGTTTATGGAATATACCAAGGTTAACGACGCTCTAAACAGGATTATTACAAGAATTCAAAGATCTGAGCCAGAAACAGTACCGGTAACCGAATCCTTGGGAAGAATCCTCTATGAAGATATTTATTCTCCCAGGAATATTCCCCATTTTGACAGATCTGCGATGGATGGCTACGCCGTCATAGCAGAGGACACCTTTGGCGCCAGCCAACACAGTCCTATAAAATTAAAAGTAATAGGGGAAGTGAGGGTAGGGAAGCCACCAAATCTTAAAGTATCGAAGATGGAAGCAGCTCAAATCGCTACCGGAGCACCAATACCTTCTGATGCAGATGCAGTGGTAATGGTTGAATACACTAAGCGTATCGATGGGGAAATAGAGGTTTACAGCCCAGTTACCCCGGGCAAAAATGTCTCCAAGCTTGGAGAAGACGTAAAAAAAGGTCAAAAGATACTAAGCAATGGAAAACAGATAAGACCTCAGGAGGAAACAATGCTTCTACAGTGTGGAATAGCAGAGGTAAAGGTGGCTAAAAGACCGCGGGTGGCAATTGTTTCAAGCGGAAGTGAACTTGTGGATATTGATAAAGCACCGGAACTTGGGCAGGTAATAAGCACAAATAGTTACACCCTAGCTTCTATGGTCAGGGTTTACGGCGGTGAGCCTAAACTACTGGGAATTGTTCCTGATATACCTGAGGAACTTGAAAGGGCTATAGAGGAAGCTTTGAAGTACGATATGGGGGTCTTTTCGGGAGGAACCTCGGTTGGAAAATATGATTATCTGCCAGATCTTCTCGAGAAAAAAGGGGAGTTGATTTTCCACGGGGTAGCCATGAAGCCTGGAAGCCCCACTGCGGTTTCTTTTCTGAAAGGAAAGCCGATTTTCTCTCTTCCGGGTTATCCAGTTGCGACTATGATGGCTTTCATAGTGTTTGTGGCACCCTCAATAAGAAAAATGTTGGGGGCAGAGAAACTAGACCCCCGTATTTTCATTGAGGCAAAAATGTCGCGAAAGGTTGCCTCAACTCTGGGTAGACGAGATTTTGTCCGAGTAAAAATTGAGGAAACAGATGAAGGAATCTTGGCAGTGCCTTTAAGAGCTGGCGGCTCGGGGGTTGTTAGTAGCATGGTAAATGCTGATGGAATTGTTGAGATTCCAGAAAACGTGGAGGGTATAAATGAAGGAGAGCGGGTAAGAGTGGCCCTGTTTCCTCACATAGTTGTCTAAATGGAGAGTTTGAAAATGGTAAAAGAAACACTTAAGAGTTTTTACACCACAACCCCTCTGGAAGAGGTTCTCCGAGAATTATCCAAAATTAGCATAGAAAGAAGAACTGAAAAAATTAGTATAAACGAAGCCTTCGGAAGAGTTCTGGCTGAAGACTTTTTTTCACCAATAAATGTGCCCCATTTCAAAAGAGCCTCAAGAGATGGATACGCAGTCAAAGCAAGTGACACTTTCGGGGCAGAGGAAGACGAACCCAAAACATTTGAACTTTTAGGAGAAATAAGAGCAGGAGAGAAAAGTGGGCCAAAAACAGTGGTAGGAGGATGTGTTAAAATCGCCACCGGGGCGCCGTTACCAGAAGGTGCGGACGCTGTTGTGATGGTTGAATACACCGAGGAGGAAGAAAACCAGGTTCGAGTTTACCGCCCTGTTTCTCCAGAGGAAAACGTGATCAAAATTGGTAGAGACATAAAAGAGAATCAGAAACTACTGAGTAAAGGAACCGTACTAAACATTCAAGACCTTGGAGTCCTGTCAGCAACTGGGGTAACCGAGGTAAAGGTTTACTCCAAACCATTGGTAATGGTTGCAAGTACAGGAGACGAAATAATAAGTCCAGGAACAGAAATGGAACCAGGAAAGATTTACGATATAAACTCAATCACTATAACCCAAGCCGTTAAACAATCGGGAGGAGAACCTGTCTTTAGAGGAGTCATTCCAGACAATAAAAACGAGTTAATTAAAGCTATTCGGTACGCTTTAGAAAACACGGATATTGCAGTGTTTTCAGGAGGAACCTCAAAGGGACCAGGGGACAATGTGCCTACTGCACTTCGTGAAGTGAGCAAGGCGGATTTTCTAATTCACGGAGTATCAATAAAACCAGGAAAACCAACAGCTATAGCCGTGTACAATGGAAAACCGGTCTTCATGTTGCCCGGATATCCTACGTCAGCACTTATGGTATATTATAACATTGTGGAACCTCAAATCCGCAGATGGGCGGGGCTACCTCCAACAAGCAGACCCCAATCCAAAGCTATAACTGGACAGAGAATATACTCAGAAAGAGGAAGGTTTAACTTCCAACCGGTCCGACTCGAACACGAAAAAGAAGGCCTTATTGCCTATCCAGTTCCCACAGGTTCAGAAGCCATAACGACACTAGCATATTCACAGGGATATATAGAGATAAAACCAGAAGTTCAGTTCATTCCCGAGAGGGAAGAAGTTACCGTTTACTTATTCCATTCTCCGATTTAGATTATAGTATTGACCAAAAGCCGCTTAAAAAATTTAGTATTCTGTATGTATTTAGCTCAAATTTCAGATATCCCCTATAATTGCTGGAAAATCGAAAAGAAGCTTAATGCTTCCTTCTTTTGCTTTCCGCACGAGACCTGAAAGAAAAGCGAATGGAAACCTCCGTTTGGCAAAAAGGAGAATAACAATCCTTTTTCAATTTACCGAGATAAATACACACAGTATTCTTTAATGCGTACACAGTGTTCAGCACTTTAGTTTTTCGAGCCCCGGCTCATTAAGAGCCTCTGAGATTATCTTCATTGCGCAGTATTCACCACACATTGTACAAGACTTGGGTTCCTTAGCCTTAACTCGTTCATGGAATTGACGTGCTTTTATGGGATCTAATGATAACTCGTATTGCTTTTCCCAATCTATAGCAATTCTGGCTTGAGCCATTTCATCATCCAATTTAGATGCTTTCTCTCCGAGTTTTGCAATGTCTGCTGCGTGGGCTGCGATTTTTGAAGCTATAACACCTCTCTTAACATCCTCCTCGTCAGGTAGACCCAGATGTTCGGCGGAAGTAACGTAACACAGAAAGTCAGCTCCCTCCATAGCAGCTATTGCGCCCCCAATAGCTCCAACTATGTGGTCATAACCCGGTGCTAGATCTGTTACCAGAGGACCTAAGACGTAAAATGGGGCATTCTTGCACAAGGCTTTTTGGATTCGAACGTTGGCTGCAACTTGGTGTATTGGAACATGCCCCGGACCTTCTACCATTACTTGTATTTCTTTCTCTCTTGCTCGCTCCACCAGTTCGCTTATTGTCAAAAGCTCCTGAATTTGTAGCTCATCACTTGCATCATGTATACAGCCAGGTCTGAGCCCATCTCCCAGGCTAAGGGTGAAATCATATTTTTCTGCTAGTTCTAAGAGATAGTCGTAGTTTGAGTACAATGGGTTTTCCTTGTTGTGGTGTATTATCCAGGCGGCATGGAAAGTTCCTCCTCTGCTTACCATGGGAATTATTCTTTTACGTTTGATGAGAAGTTCTACAATTTTTTTAGTTACACCAACATGGACGGTCATGAAGTCTACTCCGTCTTCGGCGTGTTTCTCGATGGCGTTGAACATGTCATCCTCGTCCATGTCTACTATGGCTCCCTTGGTTTTTCCGGCCCTTATTCCTGCTTGGTAGATTGGCACCGTACCTAGTGGGACGTCGGTGTTTTTGATAATTTTTCTTCTTATGGCGTCAATATCGCCTCCAGTGCTTAGGTCCATTATTGTGTCTGCTCCGTATTCCACTGCGATCTTAGCTTTTCTGAGCTCATAGTCTGGATCGATGAAATCTGCGGATGAACCGATGTTTGCATTTATTTTTGTGCGAAGACCTTCTCCTATTCCTATGGGCTTAAGGTTTTCTCGTTTGATATTTCGGGGTATAACGGCCTTTCCAGACGTTAACAGTTTTAACAATTTATCCACTGGGATTTCTTCGTCTTTTGAAACCTGTTTTACTTCATCTGTTATGACGCCTTTTCTCGCTAATTGGGTCTGTGTAGTCAAGTTGTCAACACTCCCTTAACCTACAAAAAATAGTCAGTCTCTTTAAGTTTTCTCATTTGAATCTTCACCTAAGTAAACGAATACTAAATTAAAAATATTTCCAAATTGAAATAAATTATTATTTTAACCGAGATTAAGAAGTTCATTTTCTATTTAAAGGCTTAAATAGAAAAGGGAGGAAGTCAGCAAACATTTTTAAGCATAAGGATAGGTTTAAAAATTATGTTCATCAATTATTTTGTGTTTTTTGGAGTTGAAAAAAATGTCTGAACGTCAACCACTACAAATTCTTCTAAAATCAATAAATAACGTGGTTCAGGTCAAACTAAAAGATGGAAAAACATTTCAAGGCAGACTAACACACTGCGACAGCTACATGAATCTGTGTCTTACAAGCGCTGAGGAACTTGATGGCGAACAACCTATAGCCAAATTTGGTGAAGTGTTCATTCGTGGTAACAACATTCTATTCATAAAACCAGATGCTGGAGCTCTTGACTTTCTTGAATATGAATCCAAAGAAAAACCTAAAGATATCAAAGCGAAAAAGTAAAATCAGAAAGTTATAACACTACTTTTCGATTAGAACAAATTCGATTTATGTTTTGTTTGCTAATGGGGAGGAAAGTTAATGGTTATCTGATAATTCACGCTGCCTTTCTTCTCTATACTGTTTGACAACGGTTTCTAACAGTTGCTCGGCTTGGGCTTTCTTCTCTTCCAGTGTCTTCTGTTTATATTTTCCTAGCACACTATCCAACTCGTCTCTATCTACAACAGCGAATTCGTCTACCTGTTTTATTTTAAGGTCTTCGAATGGAATAATAGGTACATCCGCTTCTACAAATTTTTCTAGGGCGATGTGTGACATTCCGGACCCACAGATAACCCCTAGGATTCGTTTTTGTATCAGTAGTTCAGCCGCTTGTCGCCCACCTCCAGTAGAATCCTGGAGAAATATTATGTCCCCGGCTTTAATTCCAAGCAGTTCATCTGTTTTGCGAATTTCTTCCTGGTTAAAAGATTTAACAATTTTTAAAGGATACACTATTCCCCGGGACTCCATAAGTTTCATTCTTCTAAGACCTGAGAATTGAAGCCTGACTGAGGCTAACTCGTTTTTTAATTTAACCAACTCTGCTTTTAGTCTAGCATTCTCCTCTTGATATCTTGCGTGCACACGGTCAAGCTTGATTTCTGCCAAGTCCTCAGACCGTAGCGATTCTATTTGACTATACAAGGATTTAATCTCGTCCTTTAGAGTCTGAATAGTATTTTGGGATTTTGTAACTTGTTCTTCTAGTCTTTGAATCTTTTCTCTCTGCCTCCTCAATTTTAACCGGTACTGGTCTAGTTTATTTTTGAGTTTATCAATTACTTCTTCAGAAATTTCCTCAACTACCATAGTTTCCTCTGTTTCATCTTCAAATTCTTCTTCACTCAAAAACGAGGTTATAGCCTCACTTATTGATACTCCTTTAGCGACAGAAGCTTTAACCTGATCCAGAGGAACGTCCACGTTCATTTGTTTTACGTGCGCTTCTACCTGCTCGAACTTGTTTCTTAATTGCTGGTAAGATTTTATAGCAGAGGCTAAAGCATCACGCTGGTGGGAGTTCCTAACCTTTAGATTCTTTCCCTCCAAAAACTTCCTGGTCATCTCCCTCTTCTCGGTGACACTCAAAGTATGGGAGGGAGTATATAATTTAGCATTAACGGAGTTAGATAGTTTTTTCACAAATTCCGGTGGGGGATAGACATCTGAAGCTATGTAGACAGGAACTCCAAAATTTGCGGTCTCCCTAATAATCTTTTTACGAGTAAGTTCCTTCTCGCTACGTAAGAGAAGTAAATTTGCATTCAGATCTAACACAGCTAGACCACAGGTCATACCCGGATCTATTCCCAGAATTAAACCTCTTTTAGATACCGGTGCACTATCTTTGGGAATTAGAGGTAGCCATTCTAACTTGTCAAGAACCACCGGTTCAATCTTAACTTGAACATCACGCCCTTTGCTAGGTTTAATTAATTTCTCAAGTTTTGTCCGTTCGACATATACTAGAAATTTGCTTTGCTTTAAACCATGTTCAGATTCCTGAGTGTAAAGGTCATAGTCTATTTCAGCATCATCCAGAATTTTTCCGATCATTTGAGTGGTCTGTAAAACCATGGCGTGGAGCCTTCTCCGGAATCTCTCAGAACTAGAACCACCAGGCCCCAAAGTTCTGCTTCGAGAAACAATAATCTTTGTTTCATCTTCAAAAGCGCAGACAACGTAACCTACATTCTTAGCAGCGAGCCGAGCACAGACTTCAGCAGCCTCAATTGGACTCAGTTTCGAAGATGCAATTAACCCGTACCTTGCCGCTATTGTAGCTAGTGGTTCCATACCCTCTGCTGGTGAACCAGTGACCTGTACTAGTCTGGTGACTGGGGGAAACCGTCTAATAAGATAAATTATGCCCCTCTGGTCTGGAGCAAATTCGAAAATGTTATCCGATGCGACAATATCCGGTTTAATATCAATAATAGTTTTTAGGAGTTCTCTCAAGCTTAGTTTCTCAAATTTTTGGTTACCTTTGCTACTTAATAAAAAGGCCACGTACCTTTTATTTTGGGAAGAAGAGGGGGAACTCATCGGCAGAATATCAACACCAAGAATCTGGGAATTCGACGCATTTTTTAACAATTTAAACCACCAATAGGGTTCGGAACACGAACACTAAATTACCCTTCCTCAAATTAACAATTAGTATCATAATTTTTTACCTTTATCTTTATGATAAACACTTTTTTTATTAAATACCCTGAAGATTAAGTTTAAACCTTTAAAAACTGTTTTAATTTCAGCCAATTTTTTTCAAAACTTCTTCTAAATCTACCTTTATGCCGAATTGCCTCTCAAAAAAACGCAATATATTATAAACATCCCTGCGCAAATACTGTAAAGCAGCGATATGGGCAGTTGTTAGCCACTGCGGCCAGTCAATCAAAACCACGTGAAGATCAGGTTTAACAATAACATTATGTTCACTAAGGTCTGAATGAACCACACCTGCTTCATATGATAATTTTACATTATCCAAAATTTCATTGAGGATTTTGAGCGGATTAGGTAACTCTCTTATTAGGTATAGTTCATCACCCTCAACAAAATCCATAACCACCGTATGCCTATTATGGCCTCTGGGTCTGGGAACGCTAACCCCGGCTTCAAAAAGAATTTTGAGAGCTTCAAACTCCTTTTCTGCCGAAACAATATTAGCATAAAACCAAGAAGAATGACGCTTATTACCAACATAGTTACGCAACCTACGTACTTGTCTGAAACTAGTTCGACCAAGTCTATGAAATTTAATTATAACTCTCTCTTTGGATGAAGTTAAAGCATCATAAACATCTGACTCTTTTCCCAGACCGATCGTGTGACCGAAGGCATCAATAATATCAGAAGAAACAAGTGAGCCAAGAGCCAAGCTATCAAATCCCGGAAAAGTTAATACATATCCAACGTAAGGTCCAGTCCAACGAATAATAAGATTCAGATTATGCAAGCGGTCTAATCTGTAAACAGCTTCACTCAAACTCTGCTTATACAATTTCACAATATAATCGATGGGGACCTGCTTATACTTACTCATCCCTCTTTCAATAATTTGTAATACTCGAAAGTCTTCAGACTCAAGCTGCTTGAACGCTTCAATAGTTTTCTCCATTCATAACACCAAAAGAATAAAAAAAATTTATTTTATTAAAATCTAAGAGAACGCCTATTTTAAATTATTTTTATTAAAGTTATATCCTTTTAGTACAAGTTAAAATTAAAAAATGGTTATTTTTGCACAAAAATAATCAAATTAAGAAATTTGATAGAAGATTTAATCAAAAGAAAAAAGGTAAAATGAACATACTTAAACATATACGAACATTTTAAAGTTATACTAAAGACAAGAAAAAGTGAGAATATAAACGACTAATTTCATAACAAATTATAACACACAAAGAATATACTAAAAAACTATTAATGAATAGGATAAATTTATAAATACTTATAAGGTACTATACTTTTTAAGTAAAATATAAAATGGTGAAGATAATGTCAGAACTAACTGTTAAAAATGAAGAGGTAGCCAAGATCGCAAAAGCCCTCGCATCCCAAACAAGATGGGAAATCCTAAGACTCCTCAGAGAGAAAAAAATGGACGTAAGCAGAATAGCAGAAACACTAAAACAAACAGAAGCAAATGTCTCAGCCCAAGTAAAAATTCTAGAAAAAGCTGGTCTGTTGAAGAGCCACTACGAACCCGGTGAACTCATGGGTTAACTAAGTACACAGGAAGCCCAAGTCGCAAACGGCGTTCGTAAGGTGTGCGAGCCAGCGGTAGAAAAAATTCTAATCGTAATATCTTAAAGATACATGTAAATTTCTTTAAGGGGCGTAGTAACAGGGGAGGATTGGTTAAAAGCGTATCAGAATGCTATGCAGAGGGTTCACAACAGTAGAAAGATTTAATGATAAATAATACCATTCTTGGACTTTA
>NZ_JBRAKS010000045.1:0-16605 GCF_052745115.1 Candidatus Jordarchaeum sp. | reverse complement strand
CAGGACATCCTACCAATTAACAGCAAGGGGTGACAAATGTCCCTAACTTCTACATTCATTCTAAGGTGATATTTAGAAAAGGAGACATTGATTATTTTTTTAAACTTCGTCTCGCGGCATGGAGAACATTTTTCATTAGCATAACCACTGTTAAAGGCCCAACTCCGCCCGGCACCGGGGTAATATAGGAAGCCTTTTCTTTTACTTTTTCAAAATCTACATCCCCGCACAGTTTACCTTCCACTCTATTTATTCCTACGTCAATGACGATTGCTCCCTCTTTCACCATATCCTCGGTAACGAAATTCGGTTTACCCACTGCAACTACCAGAATATCGGCGCTTCTCATGTGAGCTTTTAGATCTCTTGTTTTTGTGTGGCAAACAGTAACCGTTGCGTCATTGTTAATCAGCAAAACCATAAGTGGTCTACCCACGATTTTACTCCTATTCACGATTACAACGTCTTTACCCTTCACATCTATGTTACTTCTCCTAAGCATCTCTAGAATACCTGCCGGAGTATTCGCAACAAATCCCTCCTGCTTTAGAAGTAATTTGCCAGCACTAACGGGGTGTAATCCGTCTACATCCTTTTCGGGAGAAATGGCTGAGATTACATTGTTTTCATCCAGGTGCTTTGGAAGTGGAAGCTGAACCAAAATTCCATGTATTTTATCATCCTCGTTCAGTCTCTTGATAAGATTTATTAAGTCCTTCTCTTCGACCGTGTCTGGAAGTAGGTAATCCTCAAAATGAAAAGTCACACGGCTACAAGCCTTCCTCTTAATGTTTACATAGATTTGAGACCCAGGATCGCTCCCCACGAGAATTACAGCTAAACCTGGTGTCACACCATGTTTTTCAATGAGTTCCTTGGTTTCCTCAATAATCTCTTCTTCTATACTGTCCGCGATTTTCTTACCATCGATTATCGTCGCTACCATTTACCAATTAGACCTCCACGGTGAGTTTTGCCGAATAGTTTTTAAAGTTGACGTTTATGTTGTTTTCCTTATTCTAATACAAGGAGGAAACTGAGATTAACATTGCTATTACCATTGACTTGGATCGGGACTGTCCTATGCCTGTTAAAGGAACTAAACATGCTGTTAGTGATATTCTAATATCTGACCTTAATCGGAAAAGCGATGCCGTCTTCGACTCCACGGTGAAAGGACTGAGAAAAACATTAGAACTTTTAAAAGATTTTGATATAAAAGCCACATTCTTCATCGAAGCCAGAACTCTGATGTACCTCAAAGAGCAGCAAAGCAAACTCGTAAAACCGTTATTAAATAATGAGATATGTTGCCACGGAATGGATCACGAGGATTTAACAGGCCAAATAAATGGTGTGAAAATCGATTACAATCAACAGATGAAAATCTTGAAAGAAGCTACACAAACAATTAAGAACATATTAAATGTGGAGCCCAAAGGATTCAGAGCACCCTACCTGAAAATAAACTCCGACACCATTAAGGCACTAACCGAACTCGGATACCTATACGACTCATCAGTGATTGTGGAAACAATTGAACCCCCGTTTCCGTACCGCATAACAAATGAACAAAATAATATAGTAGAAGTTCCTGTCCCAGTTTATCCAAAAAAATCTGGAAAAATGACGCTCTACACTTGGGCGCTCTTCGAGAAACAAAGAAACCTAGACGAATATGAGAAAATCATAAGGACCTACAGGGAGAAAGACAAAGGAGGATTACTTCAAATCTCTTTTCACCCGTGGCATCTGGCTTATCTCATAAGAGAAAAAAGAGTTCTCAAGAAAAAAGAAATCGAAGAAAACATGAATGAACTTAAAAAAATATTTACCCTATTAATTGAGGACTATAACAAAATGTATACAATAAGCGAGTACTTAAATGAAATAGAAATTTAATTTTTTAGTTTGTAAAATTTGGAACTAAATACTATCCATGCTATTTAAAAACCTACTCGCTATAATTTATTGCTTTTAGAGAAATTTTTATTAATGTCTTGTCGGGTTAATATGAAAATATTAATGTTAGTAAAGTTCGGGCAACATTAAATAATGCGAAAAGCTAATAACTAGAAAAAACATGCTTAGAAGTCAACATTTGGAGAGAAAAGAAAATGTCTAGAGACAAGGTATATGGTGCATTAATATTCCTTATTGCCGTAATTATCATCCTCTGGTACACATGGTGGACCCTATACTTCGGAGTCTGGATTGGAACACAGGTAGACAATGGAGCAACAGCAATGCAATTGCTGCTAGCACTTTCAGGTAACCCTTCCGCAGCAATCGGCACCCACGCTCTAATGCTTATGCAATATTGGTCAGCGGGACTATTAACTTGGATACCAGTCCCACCAAGATTTCTATCTGTAGCGATACCCATCTGGCTAGCGGTCACATTAATTCTAGTTATCGCAGCCTGGATTGGATACACAATGATGACTACTCCACCACCCGTACCTCTAGAAGAGCTTGAGAAAGCCGAGGAAGAGGAAGAAGAAGAAGAAGAAAAAACAAAGACGAAGAAAAAATAAACAGAAAGTAAAAGAATTTCAACGGACCAAAGGAGGCAATAAGGACTTTTTGATCCTATTTTTTTTATTATATAACTAGATGACGCCCTATCTGTGATTTTAACTTGACTACTTTCTATAGTGTTTTTTGTAAGAACTCAGCTACTATTTTTCCTAGTTCATTTTCATAATTCCAATAAAAGTGGTCTGCTCCCTGTAGGATTCTTTTTTCTTTGGGCGCAGAAAGGTCTTTGTAGAAGTCTTCGAATTCATTTTCGGGTGTAAATTGATCCATATCCCCAATAATTAGTAATTTTGGTTTTGTACAATTTTTTAAATAGTTGAATTCGAAGAATGTTAAAGGGGGAGAGATTCCTACTAGTGCCTTGATGTTTTCGTTATTGTTTAGAGCTGCCAGTCCCACAAAGGCGCCAAAGGAGTAACCGGTTAGCGCTATTCTTTTATGGTCTATTTCATCTCTTTGAAGAAGAAACTCCAGCGCTGCTTTTGTATCATCCTGCTCTTTTATCCCTTCGCCAAATTTCCCTTCGCTATTTCCTACACCACGGAAGTTAAATCTTAAAGCAGCAATTTGATTTTTAACCAGATGTATACAGACACCCATAACTACGTTATTGTACATTTCGCCTCCATAAAGTGAATGTGGGTGACAAACAATAGATGCCGGAAAAGGCCCATATCCTTCAGGAAGTTCGAGATAGCCTTCTAGGACTAGTTCTCCGCTCTTAAAATCTACCGCAGGCATTACAGTAATCTCCTACCTGTTCTACAAAGCGTTTATAACGAGAAATATTAATGAATTCAGTTATAGCTTAGGGGGGTTATAAAAATTTTCTCTTTTATAAAATATTTCAGGTAAAAGTTATGAGTAATTATGAGAAAATTTTTTAAATGTTATTATGTGAAAAGACTTTTATTTACATTAGTAAAGATTTTAAAATAGTATAACAAGGGTGGAACCTCAAATGGATAGAGAGAAAGCCTTTAACCTCACCGAGAGGCAAATTCAAATTCTGAAAAAGATGCATGAAAACGGTAAAAATATGCGGGTTTGCTCCATTTATAAGAATCAAACCTCACTAGCTAAAGATATGGGAATAACAAGACAGGGCCTTAGCAACCACCTCAGAAAACTTCGAGATAATGATTACATTAGAACTGGGAGAGGATTCATCGATCTCACAAGTAAGGCCCTAAGCACTCTTGGAGAATCAGACATTGATGCTTTTGTGTTCATGAAGGTTTTTCCACAAAAAAGAGTTAAAGCATATGAGCAAATAAAAAAAGCTGGTGCTATTAGACTCTTTCGAGTAACAGGTACTGTTGACATTATTGCTGAAGTTACTCAGTCTAAACTTGATAAATTCTTAAAAATGGTTTCGGAAATTGAGGGTATTGAAGAAACAAGTGCCCATATTGTCCTTGAAACAATAACCTAATTCCAAAAAAGAGTTTATTAGCGTCTAATTCTTTTATTGTAATCCCTGTTCATTTATTATTCTCGTTACGTCAGACGGGGTCTCGGCTATGTAAATGCCAGCCTTTTTAAAAGCTTTTATCTTACCCGTCGCAGATCCTCCTCCACTTGATATTATTGCGCCTGCATGTCCCATTGTTTTTCCAGGAGGCGCGGTTTTTCCTGCAATAAAGGCGATTATTGGTTTTTCATACTTTGTTTTTGCAATGAACTCCGCAGTTTCCTCTTCCATGGTGCCGCCTATTTCACTAACAAGTACTATGACACTAGTTTGTGAATCTTCCCTAAATATTTCAAGAACTTCAATATAGGATAGCCCAGTAATCTTATCCCCACCTATTCCCAAGCATGTTGATTGACCTTGCTTTGCGTTGGTTAACTTTGACGCTATCTCATAGGTAAGAGTACCAGATCGACTAACTAGACCCACATTTCCTTTAATAAATAAATGCCTTGGCATAATTCCCATTTTGCATTGGTTGGGAGTAATGATACCAGGAGTGTTTGGCCCTATTATGGTGACATTTTTCCTTTTTGCTTCTTCTAATAGTATCATGGAGTCATGTACCGGAATACCCTCAGAAATTACCACTATTGGGCTTAATGAATGCTCTATAGCCTCCAGAATCGCTTCCTTACAGAATCTTGCTGGAACAAATACTATCGATGCGTTTGCATCATGATGGGACAAAGCATCCTCAACCGAACCATAAACAGGTACGCCGTGAATTTCTTCCCCGCTCTTACCAGGAGTTACACCCGCAACAATTTTTGTTCCATACTCTAACATGAGTTTAGTGTGAAAACTACCCTGGTATCCAGTTATACCCTGCACGATTACTCTAGTATTCTTATCCACTAGTATCGGTATTTAACTTCCCCCTCGATATTTCCACAGCCTTTTGAGCTGCCTCCTCCATACTATTGTATGATTTTATTCCAATGCTTTTCAGGAGTTCCCTTCCTTCTTCTTCGTTTGTTCCTACCATTCTAACTACAAGAGGTTTCCTCGATGAAAACTCATTGAGAGTATTAATTATCCCCATTGCCACCTCATCGCAGCGTGTTATACCGCCTAAGACGTTTATGAAAATCGTTTTCACCTTTTGGTTTTTGAGCAATATTCTTAATGCTGCTGAGACATTATTTCTTGTGGCGCCTCCGCCCAGATCAAGGAAATCTGCAGGTTTTCCACCATAGAGACTAACAATATCCATAGTAGCCATGGTAAGACCCGCACCGTTTCCCACTATCCCAATATCTCCCTCCAACTCCACATAACTTAGTCCTTCTTGGAGTGCTATGGACTCTGATTCAGAGCCCAAGGCTATTCGGCCTGTTTTAAATTCAGGGTGTCTAAAGAGGGCGTTATCATCTATGATAAGCTTCGCGTCAACGGCTATAAATTCGCCACTTTTCGTTTTAACCAGGGGGTTCAACTCAACAAGTTCTCCATCATAATTAACCATAATTTCCCACAATTTTTTTAGATATAATGAAACCTCTACAAGTTCGCTTCCTTCAAGTCCTATCTTTTCAATCAGGTTTTTGGACTCCCAATCTCTCATTCCAACTATGGGATCAATGTGTTTTTTGTGTATTCTTTCCGGATTTTTAGTTGCTACCTTCTCAATATCTACTCCGCCATATTTACTAGCTATGGCGACTGGCTTCTTAGCAGAACGGTCTACCGTTATTCCAATATACAACTCGTCTTCAAAATCGATCTTCTCCTCTATTAGAATCTTTTCAACTTTAAGGTTTTCTAACCGTGTGCTAAGGAGCTCAGCTGCCCTATTACCGGCTTCTTGAGGTTTTTCGGCAAACTTTATTCCCCCCAATTTTTTTCTGCCCCCAATGGAAATTTGTGCTTTAACCACAACCGGCCCCCCTAAACTCTCCGCTATTTTAACCGCTTCTTTAGGTGAATCTGTAACTGAACCCCTAGGCGTAGGGATACCATACTCCTGTATTATTTTTTTACATTCATACTCAATAAGTCGCAATGGTTATCATCCGCCAAAACTGTTTTTTAAACATTAAAAACATATATAAAATTTTACGGTTTAAATCATTTAACTTTTAAATAAGGTTATTTGATTCTAACTTGAGTTTATGAAATGGTAACACAGCATATTATTTTTTGAACTATAACAATAAGACAGAAAATCTTACCAACTTTTTTAAGGATTGAATATAAATAGGAGGACTGTTTTAATTTTTAGAGAAAAAGCTTAAAAGCGTTTTCCGTCTTCAAAAGGACAGTGCTAATCATTCAGGTCAGGTGAATACCTTGCCCATAGGAGACCCAGATAAAAGAAGGATTGCAGCAGAGCATTTACTATATGTTAAAATATGTAGAAAGTGCTATGCGCGAAACCCTATATCAGCGACCAAGTGCCGCAGATGTAAAAGTAAAAGACTTCGACTCAAGAAACGGCAAACAACAAAGAAGTAGACCAGTTTTTAGATTTTATAATAATTTCACTATTCTTATAGATTATTTTAGTAAGTCCATTTTTTGGAGAAAAATGGTTGTTGCGTATTATAAATGTCGTAATTTCTATGCCATCCATTTTTAGATTTTGAAGAATCCTCTGATTAAGTCGACATCACGTATTAAACCACTGAGATTTCCTTTTGCGTCGGTAACAGGTAATTGGCTTAAATCAAACTTTCTCATCTTTTTTGCACAGTCATCAAAGCTTGTAAGTTCTGATACCGTCTCTACATTTTTGGTCATCACTTCTTTAATAGGCTTATTAGGCAAACGCAGTATTTTGGTGGTGATATGAAAGACGTCGCCAGAATCCCAACTCCAATCAGTACCCTCACTAGAAGCGGATATACTGGACACTTTTTCCTCAGAAACAACCTCACTCAAATGCACAAAATCAGAGTAGTCAATTATACCAGACAGATTTGAATTGTCATCCAGTACGGGTAATAAATTTACTCTAGAAAGGTTCATAATTTTAAAAGCTACAGGAACAGGGGTGGCTTCCCAAACTGTAATGAGCTCTTTTTTGACATAGTCTTTTATTGGCCCCGATTCTTTTTCCATTGCGATTGCTTTTCTAACCACATCGGATACTGAAACTAGTCCCACCAGTTCTTTACCATCCTTAGTTACGGGAACATGTCGCAGATTATTTTCTAACAATATTTTAACAAGTTCTTTTATTGGTGTCTCCTTAGAAACCGTTATGGGATCTCTACGCATTAATAACGCAATTTGGCTTTCTTCCGGTTTTTCCATAAAATTTCTCTCAGAAATAGTGCCCACAACTTCCTTACTGCCTTTCTTGACCACCGGTAGGAATGATTTTCCACTCTCCCTCATAACATGGAGCGCATCATCTCTTGTTCCAGGAACAGTCACGTATGGTATTTTTTCTTCCATGATGTCTTGAACTTTCAAAACCTACACTACCTCCGTGCTAAATTCAAAGCCACACCCAAATCCTATTCTACTTTATTATTATTCTCCTCTATTATATATAACCTTTCCAAAACTAGGATTAATCTTAAAATATTAATTATCTCACCTTCATTTAAATATATTCAACTATTCCCAAAATTGAGCTTTAAAGGCTATTTTTATAACTCCCTTACCGCCATTATAATGCTCTACTAAAATATATATGAATGCTATTATAAATAATTTATAGTCCCTAAAAAAGAGATTTGAATAGTTTAAATTTAATATTAGGCTTAATGCTAAGAAAGGTGACAGCTAATTCTTATTAATTATTGAAATATAAAGTAACATGAAAAATATTATAGCATTTAATTACCATCATTCAAGTGTAATAGCTTGAGTTCATCAACATAATGCTCAATCAAAGCGGGAAACTTTCAACAGAACTTCACTTAATTAAAAAGCATTCTCGGAGATACGAGGTGGTTTGATGGAAATTAGAGAGTTTCAACAATTGATGCATGATCTTTATTTTGAAAATGATAAAAAGAGAGGAAGGCTAGGCAACTTTATTTGGCTCGTAAGTGAAATCGGAGAACTCGCACGTGTTCTCAGAGATGGAAATGAGGAAAAAATAAAAGAAGAAGTTGCTGATGTTTTCGCCTGGCTTGCAAGCCTTGCCAACGTGCTAAACATCGATTTGGAAGAAGTGGTTAAAAAGAAATACCCTGGAAAGTGCCCTAGGTGTAAGAATAACCCTTGCAAATGTAATTTTAGACTCTAAAAAGTTTAAAGTTCCAATATCTAAATTAATCTAAAAGCGTGAAAAGCTCCCTTATTTTGAAAATAATTAATTTTTCTATAATAAAAGATAATACGCATCGGCATTTTAGACAAAGCATGAAAACCTGGAGTTTTTCATAGCAATAAAAATGAAAATTGTGAAAAACCCGTACAACTTTAACTCCAGAAAACATTTTTATATATGTGATTCTTAAAGAAGGGTTTAGGAGGAAAACAATTGTCGAAAGTGAAAAAAAGAAGAGCAAGGGATCAAGCTCCTATGCCCGTGGCAGGTGCAGGTCTTATACGATTCTTTGATGAGGAAACCGTAGGGCCAAAGATTGGACCTAGTATAGTTGTTATTATGTGTGTTGCGGTTATTGTTGTTATCATACTTTCCTTGTATTTTGCTTCCCCGAATCCAAATATTCCAGGTCTTCCGCAATTCTAAAAAAATAGTAATCGAGTAGACTAGGGGATTTGAGGAAATTATTTCAACTTTTATTCGTTTTCTATATTTTTGTTCGGGTCGCAGGGTGTGAAGACCATTAGGCCTCCGGTTCTGAGGTTTTCTAGTTCTTTTTCGGTTAGCTCCTCTATTTTTACTTGGTTTTGGTCTTTTGTTATTATCATACTGTTCCCGAATGGGTCTTCTATTATTAGTGTGAAGGGTATTTCTGCGGATTGTGCCTTTTTTATTTTTTCTATGGCCATTTCGCAGTTCTTCTTTTCATCTTCCAATTCCACCCATTTGCTGGCGATTTCCGCGATGTCCAATATTTTGATTATAACGCCCTCCACATTGGTAATAAATGATTGAGCGGCTGGTCCCGGCTCAATTAGGGTACCTAATTCGGGAATTCTGATTGTTCCTGTAGAGGCTCTGATTACGCGTGCAGTTAGATCTTTCTCGTTTTTAATTTCGTAAGTGCATCTAATTGGTTTACCATACCGAGTATTTAAGAAATCGTTGATACTATACCCACATGAGGGGCAGTAAAATCTTACCAGAAATATTTCGCTGAAATAAGGAATGTTCAAACTTGTTAAGGAACTCTCTAAAGTATTTTTTCCACATACCGGGCATTCTGATTTTTCTTCCACGGGTATCACCAAATCGGTCTTGTGTCAATAATCCCAACTCTAAAACTTTTTTAATACGGGGGATAACTAATCGTCAAAAAACAATAAGAGGTATTAGACTTATGCTTTTCTCCTTCATCCTTCTTATCAGACTTTTATGAAACAACCCATATAATCTCCCCAAAAGGTTATAAATTATTATGAATCGGGGTAGAGTTTTTAAATTAAGAATTATCCTCTTTTCTTCTTTACTTTTGACAATAACATTTTTGTTTCTTCTTGGGGATTTGCTTCTTTGATATCGGTTATGTTTAATTCTAATAATTGTGAAAATTCGTTATATACGACCCTTCCAATAGTTATAATTTCTTTTCCTTCTACCTCAGGAGCTTTAACCTTTATCGGTTCCGTTTGATCGCTAGCCTTCTTTATTAACTCGTTTGCTTTCTCTGGGGGCATGCCCAATATTTTTTGAGCTGCATCCGCCATAAAATTCCCTCGAATCGTCCCTGTACCGTCATCTAAAACACCGCTAAACATATATCGGATAGCAGGTTCTTCTACTGTACCACAATCCTTGCATGCCCATTCATCATTAACCCTTTCAACTTTCTTTGCACATATTGGGCAAGCTTCATAAACCGGTTTTCTCTGGTAGAGTTGAATCAGAGTCGCTCTGACCTCAACAATCTGGTTTTTTTCTAACTCCGCTATATTTTTCCTCGTAAAGCCTTTTGCTTTGGGTTTAACATCGAGTTTAACATCGGGAATTTCGATTTCAGCGGGATTTAACTCCATATTAGAAAATCGACCTAAATGCACTTCGACTTCTCCTTGTAAACCAGGACGAGTGTATGCTTTCTGTATTTTTACAGTACTGCCTTCAGTAAGACCACTTAGACTTTCTATGTGGTCATCCCACGCCACCACCCTTACTCCCGCAGTGTCATCTGCGATTGTGAAGGGAATCATTCTTCCGCTTGATCCATCTTTCCTGGTGAATTCTCTTAGGTCAGAAACGCTAACCACACGCCCCTCTATGTTAACGCTTCTCATATCTGGTTCCAAATCTTTTATCTTGACAGATATTTCTTGGGTTTGCGGGGTAACCTCAACATCAATCTTAATATCAGGATTTATAGTAACTTTTGTTAATTTACCTAGGTGAATTTCCGGCTCATCTCTTAACCCAACTCGGGTATATCCACCTTCTATTTTGATGGTATCTCCCTCACTAAGTCTCTCAGCTATTTCAACCTGATTATCCCAAAAAACAGTTCTTATTCCCCCGGTTTCGTCTACTAGAGTTATATTGCAGACTCTTCCAGGACTACCATCTGGTCTTGTGAATTCTGAGGTGGGAGAAAGCCTTTGAACCACGCCCACCGTGTCAACACTCAACATATTCGGCTCGATTTCGCTTATCTTTATTACTCTAGATTTTGCCTTAGGGTAATCGCTCGCCTTTACATCTTTGGGCTCTACCTCTATCCTTCCTCGGTATCCTAACTGTAGCTCGGGATTACCTCTCAGCCCCTCCTTTACGTATCCATAGAATATGCGAATAATCTGCCCCTCTTTAATCTTACCTTTACTTATGTTTTCTGCGTGGTCACCCCATAAGACGACTCTAATTTCTCCAGATTTATCGGCAAGTATAATACTGGCCATTTTCCCCTTTCTTCCATCTTTTGAGGTAAATTCTCTGGGAGAAAATGTGCGAGTAACCCTTCCAGTAATTGTGACGTTTCTCATATCTAAGGAAATGTCCTTAATTTCAAGCGAGGGCTTCTTATAACTAATATCCTCAAAGACGTCTAATCCCAACTCTTTTGCTACAAGGTGAGCCGCCCCCTCATCTGTAAGTAATCCACCCATCTTATTCTTTTTTGCACTGATACGTTTTAAAGCATCTTCACGTGAAATATTACCTTCATTAACGATTTTATCCAATATTTCTTCAAATCTTGATTCCAAATTCTTCCCTTCTTAGTATACCAAACAACTTTGTAAAGCAAAATAGTAAACAGAAATTAGACACGATTCCAATAATTAAGAGGTGTACACTAGATTCTTTTACTATGTTCATCTTATTCATTTATACAAGACTCCATTATCCATTTTTTTGTAAGGTATTTATTCTATTGTTCTTCATATTCAAACTAAATGGAGTACATAAATTAGTTTAATAATTTCTACTTTTATTATAAAAATTGTACCTATAAACTAAACGCATCACTTTTTAGATAAACTCGGTTAATTTTTTTGAAGAAGTTAATCTTAGAACTTCGGCACATGTTTTAGGACTCAGAGTCTTGAATTCAAGCCCACTAGATTTCATCATTACTGATGCCTCTTTTGAAATGCCGGGCGCGGCTAGCATGCCTCTAACCAATTTTCCTCCACTCTTTCTTTTTACGTCTTCAAGATACTTTAAAAGCTGCACCACATCCTGAACCTGAGCCCTCTTCCTCTTCAATTCTATAATCAATATTCTTCCTTGACTATCGATACCATACAAATCAACAAAGCCCTGGTCAACCACTTTTTCTTTCAAAATAGGTTTAAATTCTTCTTCAATAAGTTCGGGTTTTGCTAAAATAGCCTTCTGCATGTCTTCCTCGCTTCCAAACATGATAAACTCTGCATCATCATTAAGATTCAAAGCAAGAATGCTAAAGAGTTTTAAGAATAATATTTCAATTGATTCCCGGGGTTTCTTCCTGATGGCTTTAAGAAGCAAACCCTTCTTAGTGTATTTGGTTTGAAAAATACATCCGGGAGGCTGCCAATTCACAGGTTGAGAATCCCAAGCTCTATGGACAAGAAAACTACCATCTTTCTTGATAAGTACTATACGCTCCCCTAAACCCAGCTCTGAACTTGCACGCCCCTTATATTCTATAATACAACTGCCTATGATTATTAGCGCTCGATTTTTATTGAGTGCATCTTTAATAGTTTCAACCGCTTTTACAGGGTCTACATTGCTAAAGTATTCAACGGGTTGTGGTTCACTCATAAAAAACACCATCAACAATTATTTATTTATGTAAAACAATAAAAGAAATTCGCTATGAAGCCTAAAAACTCTTCAAAAAGTAAGATGTTTCTCTACGACCAGACAGCCTGGATCTATGATCAAAGATATAGGGAAATCCAAGAAGAAAAATATAGGTCAATATTTTCCAGAATAACGCTTAAAAAAGGAGAGCTAACTCTTGATGCTGGCTGCGGTACAGGTCTGCTTCTAGAAAAATTTTCATCGAAACAAAGGGTAATAGGCATAGATTTTTCTATGGAAATGATAAGAATCGCAAAAAATAGAATTAGAAATTCTAACCTTATTCAGGCGGATTTAAACAGTCTACCATTTAAAGACAAAACTTTTAGTAAGGTGTTTGGAGTAACTGTTCTTCAAAACCTAAAACGACCTCAAAAAGCGGTAAAAGAAATTGCAAGAATAATTCAGAAAAGAGGATTAGTGATTCTTTCCACTCTTAGCAAAAGAGCAAACAGGAAGAAAATCCGAGAATTAATTGAAAAAGAGGGGTTAAAAGAAAAGGAAATCTACGAAGTAAGCGAAGATATAGTTATAATAGCTCATAAAAATGCACCATCCATAGAATAATTTATTCTATGAATATTAGAGCAAAATGTTAAATCTTTAGACAAAACATTAATAATCTTTTTGTCTAGTTCGTGAACGTAGTTAATACTGTAAACCCTGCGGGTAAAAGGCAGTGTGAATGAAAAATTTTGAGGCCTGAAATTGGTTTTAAAACCCGATTTTGATCTTCACATTCACTCGAAGTGGTCAGACGGCATTATGACCTGCCGAGAAGCCGTAGAGTACGCTGTTTCTAAGGGTATACGTGTACTGGGTATTTCTGATCACTTCTCTACGGATCCTGAAAAAAATCCCAGAATAGCTAGGAGACTACCGGACTACTATGAAGAGATTAGATCCCTAGGAGAGGAGTTTGGAAAACAAATCAGTGTAAAGGCCTCTTTAGAAGTTGACGCACGAACTTACGATTTCTTATCCGAGAAATCCATAAAAGTCCTGACTAGTCAAGATTTTGATTATTATTTATTTGAATACGTAACAGACCCCTACAGCTATTACCCAATTGAAACCAGAGACCCCGTAATAATCATTTCAAAAATTAAGCAGTTTAAAGAATTACTCTCAGATTCCTGCCCAGTAGGGATAGCACACATGGAAGTACGTTATTTAAAAGATGACAAATTGCACAAAGTTATTAATGATTTGGCAGAGGCAGAACTATTTGTGGAATTAAACAGCAGCAAGGGTAATTACAAACATGAAAAATTCATACCCATAATTCAAAGGGAGGACATCAAACTCTCCATTGGATCTGACGCACATATAAAAACCCGTATAGGAGACATAGAATACCCCCTAAAAATTCTTGAAAGATACAACGCAACAAACCGTTTAATATTCCTTAAAGAGTTAATATGAGTTTTTAACAGAATCTCCTAAAATCCTATAAACTTCTCTAGCAATCATTAGTTCCTCATTAGTCTTTTTAACCTTTACAAGCACCTTAGACGTCTCACTAGAGATTATTTCTTGATTTGAAAAGTTCCTTTTTTCTTCAAGTTCGGCTCCCAGATAGGAAAGTGATTCTACCACTCTTTTTCTAATTCTCCACTCATTCTCGCCAATACCCCCAGTAAATATTAATTGGTCTAAACCACCCAAAACCGAAATGTAAGCACCAATATATTTTACGAGGCGATAAATAAAAACATCAATGGCTAGTTTTGCCTCCGCTCTATCCGAAGCTACAAGTTCCCTTATATCATTACTCTCCATTGACAAACCCAATAACCCAGACTTCTCATTAAACATCTTATCAAGTTCATGTGGGCTAAATCCTTGATTTAAAAGAAATAAAATAATCCCAGGATCCAAATCGCCTGTTCGGGTACCCATTACTAAACCTTCAAGAGGGGTAAGACCCATACTAGTATCGACACACCTACCATTTTTTATTGCCGCTATCGATGCACCATTACCCAAGTGGCATGAAATTACCCTCCCCGGCTCGTTGAAGGAAACAAACATATGTGAAATTCCATGGAAACCATAGCGTCTAATAGAATATTTTTCAATAATTTCCCTAGGAAGAGCATAGGTGTAAGCAACTGGGAGCATGCTTTGATGAAAAGCGGTATCAAAAACAGCAATTTGGGGAACCCCAAAAGAATTGCAAGCCTTTATAACAGCTAATTCAGGAGGATTATGTAAAGGAGCGAGAGGCGAGGCCCTCTCAATTTTTTCTAACACATTTACGTTAATCAGTTTACTTTCCGTAACATCTAAGCCGTGTACCACCCTATGTCCAATAGCCTTAATAGGAAAGTTTTTAGTTTCAAAATATTTTTTAATGAACCTAATTCCTTCTTCATGATTGTCTACTTTTACAGATTCTTTTTGACCATTATGATAAAATACTGGTTTATCACCAATCCTATCAATCAAACCGCTCTCAATCTCAACCTCCCCCTCAAAAATTTTGTATTTTATTGTGGAAGAACCAACGTTCAAAACCAGTATCATATACTCGCCTCGAAATTAAAAAGGTCCACATATTGAAATTAATGATTTTATTACAATCAAGAGATTAGATGAATTAAAAAATACATAAAAATTATGATTTATAAAAATGAATTTTTCAAGCCTGTTAAGATTTAATTTAATGGTAATGCGTTTTGAAAAATAACAAAATCAACTAGAATATTTAATAAATTATTTACTTAGCCCCCTACCCAAATAATTAAACGAATCTATGAAAAGCCCTCAGATAAAAAACCCGGTTATAACTTAGAGTTCACCACCAGGCATAATGACAATACCACGATTCCCTATCTCAATGGGATATACTTTTAGACTATGACTCGAAAAACGTAGCTTGCGGACCACTAGACTGCGTCGCAGTTCACCGTTCTCTTCATTTAGATATAGCACTATGATACCCTGTGCTATGAATTCCTCTACGTGGTATCTTGAGTAACCGTTTTTTCCGGTTATTTCACTGGTCATTAGGCTTGTTGTTTGCAGTTCTCCTAGGAGTGATGCGAGTTTGAATATGGCGTTTCTGATCGCGGTTTGGGATTCAAATCTTATTCCAAGACCACTGAGTGAGTCTATGGCTATTCTTTGGGCGTCTATTTGCTTTGTTGCTTTGTAGATTTCTTGAGCTAGTGTGCTGATGTCAAAACCTCTTCTTAGAGTATATGGTTCTGTAGTTGGTAATCCGGCTTTGCTTGATGCGGCGTCAACGATTATGAGTTTGTTTTCTTGCTCTAGTTTTTCAAAATCCCATCCAAATTGTTTGGCTTCTCTTCTTATTTCTCTAGGTTTTTCTTCCAGAGTTATAAAGATTCCTGGTTGGTCGTATTTGGCTGCTCCTGCATGGAGGAACTGCATGCAGCAAATTGTTTTTCCTGTTCCCGCTCCTCCGGATACGAGAATGTTTGTTCCTTTTACAAAGCCTCCATGTAGGATTCCATCCAATCCCGGTATTCCTGATTTTATCCTTTCTATCATTGTGTTCACCTTATTATGGCGGTATTGGACTAATGATCTCTTCACCTTTTAACAGATTTTGCAGTTCCCATACGTTAAGGTCCTGAATATCCGGATTAGACTGTAGATCTGATAGTATTTTTTCTAAATCTTGTTTTGAGCGTGCGAATATTACTGCATATAGAGAATTTCCGTGGTCGCCTGTTGCTAGGAATCTTACTTGGTTTGTTTTTTTGAGCTTATCCGCGATTTCTTTTGTTCTCTGCAGACTTATATCGGGGATTATATGCCCTCCAATGTTAATTCTCACTAGAGCACGTGCCCCATAACCTAATTTTTCTGCTGAAACTACGATGGTGAATTGGCGTATCACCTGATTTTCTAAGAGTTTTTTAACTCTAAAGTGTATCGTCGTATCTGGTACGTCCAGTTCCTTGGCTATTTGAGTGAATGGCACTCTTGAATTTTCTTGGAGTAGGGCTAGAATTTTTCTGTCCAAATCGTCTATTTCGATAAGCATTTACATATTCCCATTCCAGTTTTCACTTTTAACATACCATTTCTTTTCGATTTTTTAAATATTTTTTAAAATTTCTTGATTTATTGTAACGTCTTAGCGGAATAAAAGTTTTTCTGTGATTTTCGCAATTTTTTAACAAATTCATTAAGCAATCATTAACCATTTTTAGAATAATAGTAATTTTTTACTAGTTTAGAAAAATATATCTTAATTATTTAAAAG
>NZ_JBRAKS010000044.1:0-16641 GCF_052745115.1 Candidatus Jordarchaeum sp. | reverse complement strand
ATAAAATAAATCAAACCCCCTAATAAATACACATGTAAAAGGGACACTACCAAAAAAGAGATAATACCCCTATTCAATCTTAAAAATAAAAAATTATGAAAAATCCAAGTTATTAAAAAGAACTGCAGCTGCCGGGAATCTCAAAAAAGGGGGAGTCCCAATTTTTTTCGAACCCGGGTTACTGGCTTGGGAGGCCAATGTCCTAGACCAGAGTGCCCAGTAGTTATTTCTACCTTCTACTTCTGGACTACAGCTGCTCATTGTTGTTTTGAGCTTAGTTTAATAAATTTTTTTTGGTTAAATAGAGCACGTCCAAAAATTCTTTTGGTTTTTTAGGTAATAATTCTTTTTGCTATGATTAAAACGGTTATGTGTAGGAAGCCTGTACCCTACCACTACGCCGTGAAGCTCCTCGACGTGCCCAGACACACCCTCTACAGTCTGGGAGGCACCCCCCTTGTGGCTACAGTTTCGGGAATAACTACAGCCGAGGAGGTGTGTGCCGACGTCCAGAGCGTGGTCTTGGAGCGCCTAATCCAAGAGGAAGAAAGGGCCAAGCGCAGCAGGTACCTGCCAGAGAGGAAAAGACCATGGTTCACAACTAAAACCAAGACGCCCTTCTCGGACGCTGTGGAGAAAAAGGCTAGAAGCCACACCCTAAAGGATGAACTCAAAGTAGCTACAATCGTCACGGAGAAGCTGGGAGAACCCTGGAAGCCCTCAAGAAGGGGACGCAAACCACTCTACGATCCAAAGAAGCTGGCCGCCGCCATCCTAGTAAAGGAGACAAGAGGGATGAGTTTTGAGAGGCTCGCCGCAGAGCTCAAAAACCAGGGCTGCGACCTCCGCACAGAAGAAGCAAAAAGGGAGGAGGGAGAAGCCTGTAGCCCCTGTCCCTCCCAACTTCACTGGGCCATGTCCAAAATCCCCAAAGAGTACCTGGAAAGGGTGCTGGAACTCCTAGACCAGATGGTGGCGGAGGAACATAAAAAGCTCTTCGGAGAGAAGTGTTTGCTTGAGTACAGTATAGATTCAACAGATGACACCTGCACCACCCTCAAAGAAACCATGGTGGCCATGAGGGTTGAACTCCACCACCAAACCGTGAAGTACAACGTACTCGCCCGACTGGTGACCAACACCATCGTGGCGGTTTGCGCCTCGAAAAACACCAAGGACGCAAGACCCCTCCTGCAATATGTGCCGCCTGGTTCCCCCGTCTACATGGACGCCGAATACGACGTAGAGTACAATTACCAGTACTCTCAGGAGAGGAGGATTACCATCAGGGTTTATCCCAAACTTTACGGTGAGAAGCCCTATAAGGGAAAACACCGCCGAAGACAAAAAAAATTCAGCAAGGAGAAGTATAGACGCCGCAAGCTGGTAGAAAGCCCTATAGGAAAAAGCCGCCCGGGATGGAAGCACGCTGAACTACCGAAGGCCAGACATGCAGAGGAAGGGGCTAGTACTAAAGTACGTTGCCCACAACATCCACTCGCTGTTTAGACAGCAAGCCTGGTTGGAATTCCTGCAACCAGTACAAGTGCCCTTTTAAGGGTGGGGTACAGGACAGCTAGGATTAATTAGAAACCAGGCTAGTGGTTACTCCATCTGCCTATTCGGCTCAGCGGCTACCGGGGGCGGCTCCTCAAAGCCTGCACAGCCACGTGGGAGGAGCATGAGGCAGTTATTCAACCTAAAAATCTTAAAAATCAAACAAATACTTCAATTTTTTGGACGTGTTCGGTTAAATAAAAAATTTACAAGCACTCTACTTGTAGATGAAAATTTTTTTAGTGTTTGTGCAAAAATAGGAAGTTTATAGTGTGTCTATGTATTCTGATGCTGCTGGTGGTTCTGGTTTTAATCCTTTTCTCTTGCGGATATCGCTGATTACTTCTTTGGCTAGGCTTTTCGGTAGCGCTTCCCATCTTGTGAACTGTGTTTGCCAGAAGGCTCTTCCAGATGTTTTTGACCGCATGTCGCTGGCTAATCCGAAGGTTTCTCTTACAGGGATTTCACCGGTTATGAAGGCTAGTGGTCCTTTCTGTTGTACATCGATTACGTGCCCTCGCCTTTGTGATAGAATACCTGAAACTGTGCCTATGTACTCGGGTGGAATGTTGATCTGGATTTTGTAGATTGGTTCTAGAAGAGTTGGTTCAGCGCTCAGGAATGCTCCCCAGGTGGCTCTTCTTGTCATGGGCATTATTTGGGCTGGGCCTCTGTGTATGGGGTCTTCGTGTAGCTGGCAGTCGGTTACATTGATTTTTATTCCTCTTATCGGTTCTTCTGCTAAGGGTCCTGCTTCGGTGGCCCATCTGGCTCCGGCAATCATGGTGTCTCTAACTTCTCTGAGATACTGAACTCCCTTGGTTTGGTCCACAACAATGTTTGTGTGTTCGTCTATGGCCCAGACGTTTCTTGCATCCTTGGCGTCCCAACCACCCTTTTCCCTGAGAATTCTGGTTCTAGAGGCAGCGTCCTGATACTCGGATATTTCACCGTCTAGTATTAGTTTTATTGTTTCTTCGTTTAGCGGTTCTACGGTTATCCAGACTCTACTATGCTTGTTTGGGCTTTTACCCAGCACTGGGCCTCCGATTCCAGTTACCGTTTCGCGATATACTACTATAGGTTGCGAGGTGGTTACTTCAAGCATTGCTTGTATGTCCTTTACTGAAATTTCAAGGTGAAGTTCACCCATTCCTGACAGTAGGTACTCTCCGGTTTCTTGATTAATTGTGGCCACCAAGTTAGGGTCTTGGATAGATAGTTTTTGCATCAAGTCTATAAGTTTTGGTAGGTCTTTTGGATGTTTAGGCTCAACTGCGATAGTTATTACTGGCTCTGAAACGTACTTGATTTTTTCAAAGGGAACCACTTGCCCTTTGACGTTTTCAGCGACTACTGTTTCACCTGCTCTTGCAAGGTCTAGACCAAGCATAGCTGCGATATTACCTGCAGGAATGGTGTCTACAATCTCGCGTCTAGCGCCCATGTAAATACTTGTTTGCTGTACACGGTAACCTTTCTTGCCCGTAAGAAGGTAAACATTATCTCCTTCACTTATGCTTCCCGAGAAGACTCTTCCAGTTGAAACTATTCCTGCATGGGGGTCAACAACCACTTTATTTAGACAAATAACTGTTGGTGCATCCTCATCGCACTCTCTCATAGCTTTCCCGATTTCGCTCTCTGCATCACCTAACCAAATCTTTGGAATACGATAGGGCTGCGCCTCTAGAGGATTCGGTAAATGGCGTACAAACATGTCAAGTACCGCTGAGTGAGCGGGTAATATCTCCTTTAACTCTTCAAAGTGCTCATTATTATAGTAAGCAACAACATCACTGAATTTCAATCCTTTCTCCTGCATCTGAGGGATTGTAAAGCCCCATCCATGAAGCGCTGATCCAAAGGCAACCGCTCCCGCGGCGGGATTCACCTTCCACTCTTCCTTGAACTCCTTTTCTCCATACGTATCAATAAGTCCATTAAAGTCTCTAATTATCCGGTTAAGCTTATCTTGAACCGCAGCGGCATCCAATTTCAGCTCACGTATTAGACGATCAATCTTATTAATGAAAAGTACTGGCTTAACCCTCTCCTGTAGCGCCTGCCTGGTCACCGTCTCGGTCTGAACCATCACCTCTTCCACGGCGTCAACCACAACAAGAGCCCCGTCGATAGCACGAAGAGCACGCGTAACATTACCAGTAAAGTCAACGTTTCCGTACCAGTGTTCAACCATACCCCCTAAAACACTAGCGTGTCATAAACTTGAGGAAGACGCATTTATTCCCTTTTTCACCCATCATCCGTAATCATCACGCCCACCCTCCCTGCGTACGATCAGATTTAAACACCTCCACGCAGTAAAGATAGGCAACAGAATGAGGAAGCCAGCGTCTCACCTTATCACAACAAACTAGTGCATAGAGGAGATTCGATTGGACAAAGGTAGTCCGGGCGTGTCAATAAGATTAATGACGTATGGTTTTTCTTCGATTTCGTGGAGGAGTGAGATGTTTGCGGCTTTTATTGTTATGCCTCTTTTCTGTTCTTCCTCCAGGTAGTCTAGTGCTCTTGCTTCGCCTGCGATGCTCGGTGATAGTAGACCCGCCTCTGCTAACAGTGAGTCGGAAAGCGTGGTTTTTCCGTGGTCGATGTGTGCGATTATTCCCGTGTTTCTTATGTGTTCTTTGTCTTTCATTAGTTTTAGAATTTCTTCGGTTTGTTTGAATTTCGGCATACTTACACCTCTTTCGTTTTATGTTTTTGTTTTTAGATGGTAAGACTTATTCTTTTTGAGTTGTTTGATTAGCGTTATTTTTGTTTGTTGGTATTCTTGGTTAGAATCCGAATTTTTTAATCTTGCATATTGGACTTAACGCTTGAATTAACTCTTACCTATATTTTTTAAATTTCACGATTTTTATTTTTATCTTGTTTTGTCCGTTTAAGACAGTAGGAAAGTGCTAGATTTATGTTTTACTGATATGAATTTGCTGACAGGCAATATTTTATAGAGAAAATTAGATAGGTATCTAATTAGGGCATTATAAACCTTAGGGAAAGGTGAAGCTTTATCTGAATTTAGCATTGATGAAAACATTTTAATATCCTTACTCCTTCTTCATCTCATCTAATGCATAGGAGGAATTTCAGTGACTTCGGTGTCACCGGAGATACGGTGCGAGATTAGTCAAGCCGGCGAGTACCAGAAATACGAATACCTAGTTTATGACATCTATGGAATCGGAGTTATCGGATACGGAGTCGTTTACCAGAATCGTGATAGCGCGGAAATTAAAGTTATTAATGTTGACCGCTATCACAGAGGAGAAGGCATCGGAAGTTCAATGCTTGAAAGAATAGTTGAAGATCATTCAGAAAAAAATATACAGGTAAAAACTTTCGACTCGCTTATTCCCTGGTACCAAAAATTTGGCTTCAAAGTAATAAACTCTGAACCATTACTATTGATGAGAGCTTCATCAATAATCTAGAAAAACCTTGCACGATTCTAGTTATATAAACGGCGAGTAGTATTAGGTACTTCAACTGGCATTGGAAAGAGAATAAAAAATTACTCCTCTCTCTTTCCTAATCATAAACTAATTCTTTATTATTAAAGATTCTATAAATTGGTAAACTTTGAAGATACACTAACCGATTCAGATTGTAATGTCTTCTAAGCTATAGATTATCTAATTGATAATTGAAATTATGACTTCTGTTAGATATTATTCCGCTTCGCATACATCCTCCCGTGCTAATCGCGATAACTCTTCTTTTCCTTGTAAGAATCCTCGAACTATTAGAGTATCTTTTTCTTTTAGTTTAAATGAATCTGTGGGGTTGTAATACCATTTTTTAGCTCTGCGAACAGCAATTATTCGCATTCCTATCTCGTCGTCAAGCGCAGCTTCTCCGATTGTTTTATCTATGAGTGGAGAATTTTTACCTAGGCAGACACGGGTTATGGTCTCTTCTGCTTGTTCAAAAACAAGTTTTAGAACGGGATGTGGCTCAATACCTCTAAGAACTATGTCCGCTATAAATGCTGCAGCGTCAGCAATATTTTCGGATGCTACTCCAATTCTGATTAATCCGAGTTTTGTGGGAGGGTTAATTAACTCGTCGTCAACATTTAATACTGCTAGCTCAAAATCAATATGTAGTTTATCAAAGAATTCTTCCAGATGGGAAAGCTCTTCTGCGATTTCTTTACTGTTAAAGAGTAAGGCTGAGTAGGCTAAATCCACCATGAGTTCTGATGTGTTTTTCATCTCAACTAACATGTCCTCTATTGATCTCAGTTTCTTCGACTGATCTGACTTCATTTTAACTCTCCTACTTTCCGCGATTTTCCCTCTGCAAGTTTTTTAAATTTTTCAATGCCTATATCGGAGCCCCTGGCTATTACCACATCACCGGGTTTTAGACTGAACTTTTCGTCAGGATTAATAATTAGTTTTTGCCCGCGTCTTACTGCTATTACGTCCACACCTATGTGATCAATTGTACCAAGAGCATCTAAAGTTTTTTGGGTGATTGTCGAGTTTTCAGAAACCTTTACACGCGTTAAACGTTCTTCTGCCTTAACAAAGGCATTTACCACGAGTCGAGGATCAGCCCCACGACGCAATGTTGTTGCAATATCTCCGGCTGCGTCAGAGATTTTATCTGTGGCGGAAGCAACCTTCATAATACTCACCATCTGTTCTGCGTCATCTTTATCTCTTACAGCGAGTGCCGCGTTCATAAGAAGTAGATAACTGAGGGAGTCTATTCGTTCCTCTAGCTCCAAAACCTCTTCCATCAACTCTGAATCATTAAACAGTATAGCAGAATAAGCCAAATCAATCATTATTTCAGAAAGATCCTTCATTTCGGTTAGAAGCTCTCTCACACTTAGTGGCTTAAACTCTATCTCTTCCTCTTCATTGGCCACTAGTTTATCCTCCTATAAAACAACAAAGTATCAACATCTCTCTTTAAAAATGCCTTGTACACTTCAAGTATAGAAAGAGTAAATAACAAAATAAAACTTTCTTTCGTAAAACTATATTAAAAAATTCTGGCCTTACTTTTTGGTCAATTAAAAACAGAGTGTTTAAACATAACAAATATACAACAATTTTAGAATTATGATATTCAAATTTCAGATAAAACGAATTTTAATGTTAAAACTGAAAGAAAAATTAAAAAGTATATCTCAGTTCTTGACTGCATACAATATTGGAGGGCATAAATTTAAGCTAACATCAGTTTATAAGTAATGTGTATTTATAAAATCTCATATTAGGTGAGTTTAAGATGGTTGTCGTATCAATAGTTAAAACTAATGGAAACGTTGAAGCTGGGGTTAAAAAAGCTGTAGAATTAGCTGGAGACATTGATATAGACTCTGGCGAAACAGTTCTTATAAAACCTAATCTTAGCTGTGCTAAACCCTCAGGTAGTGGAATAGTTACCAGTGTCGAAGTTATTTCTGCGATGGTAAAATTAGTAAAAGATATTGGGGGCAAACCTATAGTTGGAGACCTACCAATCGCTGGTTGGGATCCTCAAGAAACATACAAAATTACAGGTGTTAAAAAAGCGGTGGAGAAGGCGGGAGGACAATTCGTTGATTTTAGTAAGGATGAAACCGTAACCATACAGATTCCAGACGCTGTGAAATTAAGAAGTGTTAAATTGGTTCGCACCGCTTTGACTGCTGACGCAATAATTTCTCTACCAGTCTTTAAGGCACACTTCTTTACAGGATTAACATTATGCATTAAAAATCTGAAAGGCCTCACATTACAGGATCAGAGAACCAAAATGCACGTACTAGGTTTATATGACCCTATAATTGACCTATTTTCAGCTATTAAAAATAAAGTGGTATTTGGACTCATAGACGGTACTGTGGGGTGTGAATCAATAAGACCCTCTGGGCCGTACTACGGGCCCACCGAAGGAAAGCCCATAAAACTTGATACTGTTATAGCAGGAAAGGATATTGTTGCCGTAGATAGTGTGGCAGCGGTAACCGCAGGAATAAAGCCCAAGAGTATGAAGCTGCTCAAAATTGCCTACGAGAGAGGATTAGGAGAGATAGAGGACATAGAAGTAAGGGGAGAAAGAGTAAAGCCTCTAAAATTAAAACAGACTTTATTTGGGAGAATTATGGGTGGTCTAAACAGCCTATGGACATCTAAAATCGCTAATCCAGTGACTCACCCATTAGTGAAACGACTTTTTGGTCCTCAGGTGCAGAGCCTCCGATCCGTCGAAAAAGAACTTGAAGAGGTTGTTCCGAGCAAAATAGTGCTAGTTGGTGAGTGCGACAGCTGCGGTATATGTGTAGAGAGCTGCGGAATCGGTAACATTAAGCTGGGCAAAAAGGGTCCAATAATAGGGGAAAAATGCCTTGTATGCCTAATATGTGTCGAGGCTTGCCCCAAGAGTGCATTGGCGGTTAAGAGAGTTGAAGAGGTTTCAGCTTAGCAACCAGCTGGGCCTCCCCAAATAATATTTGGTTAAGAATCTAGCAAAATCATTATTTTTACTGTAAAATTCGGAGATTTCCATGTTTAAAAAAAGGTCGTAGTGTTCAGAGATTTTATTCGAAACATATTTTCCAAGCCCCAGACCGTCTGATTTGTTACGCAATTTATAATCTAGCAGCTCATCGGCCCTAGTGTATTTACGTAGAAGTTCAACTATCCATCTTCCATTCTCTATTCTTGGTCCAGATAAGCTCTTATCGGATTTGATATATTTTTTTAGAAAGGGGATTTGGCTCATACCTCCGGCCGGAGGACCTAAATGCTTGTATATTTTTGAAATTTTTATATTTTCAAGTTCAAACACAAAAACTGATTTTTCTTTTTCAGACCAGACAGCTTTATTGATAATATTGAAGTCGTTTAATTCTAACATTTTTTTAATTGCATCAAGAGATTTGTAAAGTTGCCCCCATAAATTGTCAGGAGGAATTTTTGGAGTATCAAATACGAGAAATAACGTATCGGTTTCCTTTTTCTGAATAAGATTTTCTAGGTTCTTAAGTTCAAAAGGAGTAATTTCTTTTGGAAAGAAAAATGTCTCGCTCGGTTCGGTAAGAAATGCCTTTGCTGCTGCTTTAAATTCCCCGATTTTTTGTTGTGATAACGCCGCTGAAACATTTCTTTTAGAATCAACTGGATCAATAACCACAAGAGGCTCCAAAAATATTTTTTTAATCTCTTTTATCCCGGAGTAATGGTGTTCCATGTCGATAATATGTTGTGATTTCCATTTGATACAAGCCTCAAGAAGATTTTGAAAAGAAGAGTAATAAATCAGCAAAAGCTCACATAAGTAACCCGAAAATCCTCCAATTCTAATCTCTGCACCATAAACATTTATACCCATTAGAAACTGTTTCAATAGCCTTATTTCTCTCTTTAAAGATTCATTAAGATTCTTTTTAATGTATGATGTGTGAAGTGGTGTTCGATCAACTGATGAGATGATTTCGCCTGCATTGCTGATTTCATAACTGGGAACAAAATCTATTTGAAATCCTTCTATTTCAGCTCGTAAATATGGATGTTCTGCGTACTGCTCTTCTCCTTTTCCTCCAGTTACTTTTCGCGCAATCCTTAATCCTAGTTCCCCGATTTCCTTTTTAGTATAAGTTTTGGGAAAGATCATGAAGAGATCTATGTCAGGATTTGAAACAATCCAAGTGTCTTTTGCAATGGAACCTACAAGCAAGGGTTTAACGGCGATATTTAGATTTACCGCTTCCGTCTCGATCTTCTTAATTAGTTCCTCAGATAAGTTTTGGACTTGCCTTTTACGTTCTTCAGATGGAGTAATCTTCTGAGAAACCTTTTCGCACACAACTTCAAGATCCAAAGCCCAATCCTCAAAAAGCAATAATTATTATAACCCAAAATGATCTTAAAATTTTAAGGTATACTTCTTAAAATATTATATACTGGTCCCTTCGGGGTTAACCTGCTACTTTTTAATCGGACAGAGTCTACCTTCATGAAACCGATTTCTAAAGAGGAATATTTGGAAATTATTTTAGCTAATCTGTCTTTATTATGGGCATTTTTTACTCTCGCAATAGTGGCGTGAGGGGTATATTTTCTTTGCTCTGGTTTAAATTTGAGTTTTTTAATTTGCGCTTCTAAATCATTATAGATACGGGAAACTTCCTCTCCACCTTTTCGGGTTCCAATCCAAATATTATTTATTCTGCTTAAACTTGGAAAACAGCCTACTCCATAGAGTTCTAATTCGAAAGGATTGAATGCAATTTGCTTCATGGATTCATAGATTTCATCGACCATTGTGGAGCTAATATTTCCCAGAAATTTGAGTGTAAAGTGAAGATTTTCCGGTTCTACGAGTTTAAGTTTTGCACCTGTTTGTGAAATTTCTCTCTGAATATCCAAAATTTTTTGAAGTAGGTTATTATCCTCAATATCAATTGCGATAAAGGCGCGAAAACCTTCCAAGAGATATTCCTCCATCATTAATGATTTTTTATTCTAGTTAATATCTGATAAAGATGAGATATTTAGAATTATCTTTATCCATCAATTTTCGAAAACTTTGGATAAAAGCTTCTCCAAAACTTTGGATAGGTTTAGAACCGTATTTTTAACTTCTGGAGAAAGTGATTCACCATACTCTATGGATCTGGGCTGGATGCCAATAAATATAATGGAAGTATTCATAGTTTTTTCAAGATAGTCTATAAATAAATTTAGGGGCAAATGGTGGGTGGAAATAGATAGCCCCCTAATTTCAGATGAATTGATTAATTTGATCGACCCCGGCTCTAAATTCATATCAGCAGCGTCGAATATGATTATATGAGAGGGGTTTATTTTACGTAGTTGGCCCGTGAAATTTTCAGGAGATACGCCCGCTTCGATAATAGTTACTTTTTTGGGGACTTTTTTCCTTAATCTTCTACATATTTCCAGTCCAAAGTAGTCATCGCTGTGAAATTCACTTCCCACACCTAGCAATACGATTTTTGTAGGCTTGTTCAGAAATTTTAAAAGTTCGTTCTCTAATTTGTCATATGTCATAATGAGTACACCAAATAAATATCAGTGAACATAAAATTAGAAGTAATTCTTATAATAAAAGTCTGGTGGAATTAATGGACGAAAAAAATGAATTTGACGAGGATAATGAAATAGAAGAGGAGGAGATTGAAGAAAAAGCAACGGCTCGCCTCATAGAAGATACAGTGATAGTCAATACTGAAGACGCACAAAGAGTTTACGAAAAAGGGTTTTACGGAGATACACAAGAAGACGGAACACTTAAACTATCCCCAGTAGAAACTCTACTCCTCGTAGAAAGGAACAGGTTAGAAGTTCTTAATGAAAACAACGAAAGTTTAAATTTTCAAACCCTCACAAAGATTTTCATGAAATCAAATCCGGATCTTTGGTTAAAGTATCTGGTTTATAGAGATTTAAGGTCACGCGGATATATTGTAAGAGCCGGATATGGGGGGAAAATAGATTTTAGATTATATCCTAGGGGAGCAAAACTTGGAACCGACACCTCAAAAAGTCTCATTTACACCGTAAGTGAAGGAGCCCCGATTGGCCTGGAAGATTTAGATAGAGTCACACAGTTAGCAGTTAGTACGAGAAAGAGATTGACCATGGCTGTAGTAAATAGACAGGGAGAGGTCACCTACTACCAAGTGTCTCAGGTAGTCCTTGACTGAAATTGATAATAACTTTGCTACGGACGAACTGGCTTTCCATATATTTTTGATGCGAAATTCGCCCATTTATTAAATGTTGCGTTCTAAAAAACTCATAAGTATCACCATCATTATATTAAATGATGCTGAAGTTATGTTTGATGCTTCTTGAAAGAAGGTAAATCCTATAAAGCGCTGTAAAAAGACCCTAATTTTAATTAAAATTGGTGAGCGACATGAAACTAAGTTATGTCGGTGACTTAGAGCGAGAGGGGGCCGAGTTTTAGTTGAGGAGGGTGGGATGGGAGCCGAGTGAGGTAGCGAAAAGGATTGCTCAGGAAAATGATCCCGAAAAAACGGGTTACGTTGCTGACATTGGTGGGGGTCACGGACGCGAGGCTTTATGGCTTGCTGAACAGGGCTTTCTTTCGATTTTGGTCGAACCGAATAAGTACTCTTTAGGATACGCAAAAAAGAGAGCGAAAAAGAAAAGACTAAATGTCATCCTGATAAATGCTGTACTGCCCTACTTGCCTATGTGCTCCGAAATTGTAGATGTGGTTGATTTGTACTGGACTCTGCACCAAATCCCAGACGAGTACAAGCTTGAGTCATTAAAAGAAATTTATAGAATATTGAAACCCCACGGAACCTTATATTCAACCAGCTTCGGATACTGGGAGGACCACATGATGCCCAGTAGCATATATCCAGTCGCGAAAAAGCAGACCTTTCTAAATCTTCATATCTCTGCCGGTTTCAAACCGCGTGGCAAAATCGAAGAGAGATCCGACAGCACAGTATCCTACGAGAAATTTTGGTATGGAATATTTCAAAAAAATCTATGATTCTGTTTATAACCAGTTAGTTCAATTCGCTTAACGCGTGCTATGCTTTTTTGAAAGCCTGTGCTACGGGCTCTATACTTATTGAGGTTAAGAAAGCAAGCTCCCCAATAAAATTGTAGAACTACTCTCTTCTTCATTTGATAATTATCCATCCTTCCTCACTGCTTATCCCTCGGTAATTCTATAAATTCGCAGTTTTTTTCCGAACTAAATCCGAGATGAAATAGCTCTATGAGGTTTTGCCTTTTAATCACCAAGAACTCACTCTTTGTCTTCAAAGTGATGCACTATAAAGTGTCTCAAGTATCGATTTGAGCAGAATAAAAGTTAATTAACTCTCTATATCACAAGGAGAACACTTGGTTTTATCTATTTTAAAACTAATTTTTTGGTACCTAGCTGAGGTGCCATGGATTGACAAATAATCGTGCTTTACTAAATCCGGTTTTAGGATTCTTCGTTGAAGAACTTGAAACCACAGAGGACATCTTAATACCTCAGAATCCTCTTGACAGAGTTATAGGACAGGAACATGCTGTAAAGATGGCTAAACTAGCAGTTAAGCAAAGAAGACACCTTCTATTGGTTGGATATCCAGGTGTTGGAAAATCTATGATCGCACAAGCAATGGCTTTCTTGCTTCCCGAACCAAAAGAAGAGATATGGATAGTTGATAATCCTAAGAACCCAGAGAGACCCTTTGTAGAAACTTGGATAGGTGGAGAAGCTGATAGAGGAAAGGACATTGGAGAAATCTTGCAGGCGGATAAGATTCCTCCAGAAGTGGCTGTAAAGCTTGGATTTAAATGCAAGAAATGCGGCACACTAAGCTCTAGCCTAAAAATAAGATGCGAAATATGCGGTGAAGAAAAGGTAGGATATGATGATTGGAAAGCTACTTCCCCTTTTCGGGATCTGTTTGAAACTGAAATGTTTAATTCTTCCAAAAGACGAGGCAAGGTAAACAGAATTGTGCCGTATATTAGAAAAGTGAATGGCAAACAGGAAGTTACTGTTTATGAGCAGATAGACACCGACCCGTTGAAAGCTTCTGTGCGTGTCTTGAATCAAAGCGCTCTCGAGGAGCTTAGGGAGTTAGAAAAGAGTAGACCTAGTAAAGTTCTGGTTCCGCTAAAGAGGAAAACATTTCTACAAGCAACTGGTGCGAGTGAAACGGAACTTTTAGGTGATGTAAAGCATGATCCTTATGGCAATCACCCTGACCTTGGAACACCACCATATACTAGAGTAGTGCCGGGAGAAATTCATGAAGCTCATGAAGGGGTCTTGTACATAGATGAGTTACCTCAGCTAGGATATTTGCAAACATTTCTTCTAACAGCTATGCAGGATAAAAAATTCGGTATTAGTGGTCGAAACCCTCAGAGTAGCGGCTCGAGTGTTAGAGTTGATTCTGTTCCCTGTGATTTTATTTTTGTTGGTGCTTGCAACATTATGGATTTAAGGTTAATACTTCCGCCTCTCAGGTCACGCATACAAGGCAACGGATATGAAGTATTGTTGAACTCCACTATGCCAGACACTCCAGAAAATAGAGCCAGGATTGCCCAGTTCGTAGCTCAGGAGGTTGTTGCAGACGGGCGAATTCCCCACGTAACCAGAGAAGCGGTTCAAGAACTTATAAAGGAGGCTAAAAGACGAGCACAGATAATTGACGGTAAAAACGATGCTTTGACTCTTAGACTTAGAGACCTTGGAGGAGTAATCAGAATGGCGGGAGATCTTACTCTAGAAGGAGAAAGTCCACTCATAGAGAGAACCCATATGGAACAAGCTATAAAACTTTGCTTACCCGTAGAAGAACAGATTAAAAAAGAATTTGGATCCTTTGAAAGAGCCTTAGAAAAGGAATTGGCACTCTCCCAACAAACTATGAATAAAATCAACTATCCTGAAAATTACCAGAACCAAAGTCTATATGGTTAAGACTACAACAAAAACTATGAAAAATAATCATAGAATCTAGAGATGTTAAACCAGGTACCAAAACTTTTTTTTAAAAATACACCAAAGATTTATTATATTCTTAGCCATAATTCGAAATACTTTTAGACGAGGAGTTATTATGGCTAAAAAAAAGACAGCTCAAGAACTCTGGAAAGAACTTATTACACCAGTATTTCCCGGCTCCTATAAGCTCTACGAGTTGTACCTAAAATACACTTTTACGGGAATCGAAAGAGGACAGTGGCTAATTGACACACTCAAAAGATTCAAAAAATTAAAAGGAAAGCGGGTCTTAGATATAGGTTCAGGCTCCGGAGGGCTATCTATCGCATTTGTTAAAAATAACTTAGAAACAGTTAATTTTGACACCGAAACAAGGTACACAATAGTTTCTTCTGCCTGGGCTAGAGAAGAAGGAGTAAAACTGAACCAAATGCTCGCAAGCGGGGAAGAGATGCCTTATAAAGATGAAACCTTTGACGTGATACTTTGCAGCGATGTTATAGAACACGTAGAAAGACCAATAAATCTTGTAAGAGAAATATCTCGCATACTAAAAAAAGACGGCTTTCTTTACATAACCTGTCCAAACAAGATGTCCCCTAGACTCATATGGGAAGACAATCACTACTTTTTACCACTAATAGTATTACTACCAAGAAAACTAGCAGACATATACGTAAGAGCCACAAATAGAGGCGAAAAAACCGAGGTAATATTTCTACCAACCTACTCAAAACTAATAAAAATGTTTAAAAAAATGGGAATAAAACTCTATTCATTCGAACTCGAAAATAAAATCAACGAATTTAAAAAAGCTTCATTATACGAAAAAATTCCCGGACTAGTAAATTTTTACAGTAAACACTTATATCTAAAGTGGATAAGCCCATTCTGGATATTTATCGGAAAGAAAAATCATTAAAACACCGGGAATGGCAGTTATAAAATAATCCAGGAACAATCGTAGGATCTGCAATTGATTCATTAGTTCACAAATTTCGTCATGAACTATTTTTTATTAAAAGTAGATAAGGAAAACTTTAAAGTTAGCCATATTAACGTAAAGTAAAATCCAATTTCAGGCGAGGAAAAAATGTCTCGGAAAAAAAGCACTAGGGAACTATGGGACGAATTTGTAGGCCCGTTCCTCCCCCCAACACACCTACTATACGCCCCTTATACAGAATACACGTTCAAAGGCATCGAAAGAGGACAGGAAATAGTAGATCTATTTAACTATTTCACAAAAGTCGGGGGCAAGAGAGTTTTGGACTTGGGATGTGGCTCAGGAGGAATATCAATAGCATTCTCTAAAGGAGGAGCACAAATAGTGGGAATAGATGTAGAAAAAATGTACCCACTAATAGCCCGATCATGGGCACAAGACGAAAAACAAGAAGTAAACATATTGCGGGGAAGCGGAATGGACCTACCCTTCGAAAACGAAACCTTTGACCTAGTATCCTGCAATGATGTTATCGAACATTTAGAAGACGCAAAAAAATGTATTAAAGAAATTAGTAGAATACTCAAACCCAGAGGACTGGTGTATGTAACATGCCCCAACAGAATAGCTCCAATAATAGTGGCAAGAGACGGACACTATGCCTTGCCTTTTGAATCACTTCTACCCCGAAAACTAGCAGATATATATGTAAGAGCAACAGGAAGAGCCACCAAAACCTACGTACCCTTTCAACCATTATTCCCAAAAATGATCCGCATATTCAAAAACGAAGGAATAGACCTCTACTCCATAGAACTAAGCCTCAAACTAAAAAGTTTACACGAGCCAAACCCAGAAGACTCCGCAAGAAAAATTAAACAAAAAATGTCAAAAAGATTTCCCGGGCTAATCGACTTTTACGCAAAACATGTATACCTAAAATGGATGTGCCCCCTCTGGCGATTCATAGGAGTAAAAACATGGTAACAAACAACCCCTAATTTTTCAGTTAAAGAAAGAATTATGAGAAAAAATTAGTTGCACTAATTTTCCCTTAAACATAGAACTAGAAAAATAGAAAATAAAGATGGTAGCGGGAGGTTGATTTGAACAACCGATTTCCCGGGGTAATGACCCTCTCGGGGTTATGAGCCTTCCGCCCTTTAGGTTAGTTACCTTGAGGACCGCGGGATCTCCTGGGTGGGCTTTCTCTTCTCCAAGAAGAGATAATCTACCTTGGACTTGGACCCTCAATAAGAGAGTTCATCTATCCCGCTAACGAGCGTTACTCTTCCCGCTACTGTAGGGTCAAGAATTTTGTACTTAAAGCTTTATTTAAATTTATCGTGAATTTCAGTATTTGAAAATGAGTTTTTGGGGGTAGGGATACCCTTATAGTGGAGAGAAGGGTATTCTTACCCCCTTGGTGAAAAATATGATGGAAATACTTCTCCTCCAAGGCATAATAATCTTTCTCCTGATCACCCTGATAATCACCCACAGAAGGAAACCCACAACCACAACCACCAACCTTCTAGGAGGAATCTCCCTCAACAAAGCCCTAGAAACCATGATCAACGCCGGTTTCCTTCCCGTAGTCATTCAGCAAAGTATTTATCTATTGATATGTTGAATTTGTAGCC
>NZ_JBRAKS010000043.1:0-16679 GCF_052745115.1 Candidatus Jordarchaeum sp. | reverse complement strand
CGGAAATTTACATCTTTTCTGCAGAGGTCTTTTCAGAGAAGGAGCTTTTTTAAATCAGGTTTTAACGCTACCTTTGAATAATACTTTTAGATTGTCCTTTTAGGTGATACTCTGCACTGCCTCGATTATCCTGTCCACTGCACAACCATCTGTACTCAATAAAATCTCATTTTTACCTGTAATGTACATTATCATTATATTAGAATGACAAAATAAGATTTGAAATAAATTAAAGAATAGTTTTATCAGGGTAAATCACAATTTTTGGTGAATAAGGCATGAAAACCATTGTTCATGTTCTTCCATATATGGCTGGGGGTGGAACAGAAAAACATGTTTTAACTCTTCTGAGAGAACAGAAAAATAATTACAATACAATTCTTTTTGCCCCTGGAGGAAAAATACTGGATGAATTTCTAAAATTGAATATATGCTATGTAGAGTTTCCTATCATTAGGGGAAATATACTCAAAAAGATATACATATATAAGAAAAAACTATCTGATATCCAGAAAGAATATGGTATTGATCTTGTTCATGTCCATGCTGCACATGAATTCATTCTCTTCTCAAGAAAAGTGCTCCCGAGTACTCCTATAATCTTTCATCTTTCAGCATATCAAGGTTTTTTTCTTTCGAGAAAATTTAACTATAAACTCGCGGCCTCTATTGCAAAAAATAATGCAGATCTGCTTATAGCTGTATCCGAGGAAGAAAAAAAGATTATTATTAGAAATGGTTTTCCTGAGGAGAGGGTAAGGGTTGTTTATAATGGTTATAAAGATGCTGGTGATGATGATGAATTAATTGGAGAAATACAGAGAAAATATAGGTTAAAAGGGTATCTAATAATAGGAAATCTTGGCAGACTTAATAGAACCAAACGTCTCGATATTCTTATCAAAGCATTTAAAATAATAAAGAATAAATCAAATAAGAAGATAAAGCTTCTTTTAATTGGAGATGGACCTGAAAAGAAAAATCTTCAGAGGATTGTGATGAAAAACCATTTAAACGATTATGTGTTTTTCCCGGGTTTTGTAAAAAGGGGGGATCGTGTTCTTAAGATATTCGATGTCTTTGTTCTACCAACAACTTTTGAAGGTTGTTCAAATGTACTTATCGAGGCAATGTCTAAAAAATTGCCAATAATTACTACAAACATACCTTCAGTAAGCTGGATGTTCGAAAATGGAAAGGAGGTACTTCTTTTCGGTAAGAATGATATTAAAGATCTTGCTGATAAACTTATAAAACTTGTTGAGGATTCAGATTATCGAAAAATGCTGGGTGAAAATGCTTATCATAAATATAAAAGCGATTTTCAGTCCTCTATTATGGCCCGAAAAATCGATGAGATTTATAGATGCCTGATAAAAGGTTAGGTTTGTAAGTTTTTCTATTCAGATTGTTTATTCATAATGCAAGTGGAAAAGTGATTTATAAATACCCTATGTTGGTAAATAAAAGTAATACTGACTATAGAAAGTATGGTAATCATTGGTCAGGGAATTCGTCTTTAAAAAAGGTTTTTCTTGTTTCTCATAATTCAAATCTTTCAGGTGCACCTGTTAGTCTCCTTCAACTTGCAAGGATACTTCCGGATTTTGGTTTTTACCCGCTATTTATTCTCCCGAAGTCTGGTCCAATACAAGAGATGATAAAATCCTCGGAAGTTAACTTCATAATTCTGAAAAGGCCCAGAGTTGTTTCTTTCATCAAAATGATTTTAAAAGAAAAACCTTTACTTGTACATATTAATTCTGTAGTGAATACCTGGCCGGTTCTAATTTCCAGGATGTTTAAAAAACCAGTGGTTTGGCATGTACGTGAATATCTTGGGAGAAAAAAATACTATGCACGATTGATTCATTTTTTGGCTAACCGTGTAATTCTGATCTCCAAAGAGCAGTTTAAGTTATTTAGTGGTATGAAAAAAGCTGTATTTATACCAAATGGGGTGGATATAAAAATTTATGAAGACAAAAGTCCATCAAAACTCTTTATGAATTATGAGAGTAATGTTTTTATAAAAGAAAAAAAATTAAGCTCTCACTCTGATTTCTCAGAAAAGGGTAGGAAGAGGACAGTCATTTGTTTTATTGGTTCTATTGAACCCAGGAAGGGTCTTATGGTACTTGTTAGGGCTGCTGAGCTTTTAAAAGAAATGAAGGATATATATTTTTTTATAGTTGGAGATGCCAAGGGCAAGTATTTAGGTTATAAAGCAGAGGTCTTAAGATATATTGAGAAAAAGAATCTCTATAACATGTTTTATTTTCTTGGGTATAGAAGTGATATCCCAGGGATACTTGCAGCAAGCGATATCCTATGCCATCCGGCTCTAACAGAGGTATTCGGTAGAGTAGTAATAGAGGCAATGGCTGCGGGATTACCTGTCGTAGCCACCAAAGTTGGTGAAATGAGAGAAATTGTTGAAGATGGCAAAACGGGGTTGCTTGTTCCTCCTGAAGACCATGTTGCTCTCGCAATGGCACTTAAAAGCCTTATAGTCGATAAGAAGTCTCGCACAAGTATGGGAATTGCTGGAAGAGAAAGAGTTAAACGAAAGTATAATATTAAATTGCATGCAAAACGGGTCTCGGAAGTATATGTAAGTCTTCTTTTGAGGAAAAGCTAATAACTTTAACCTTATTTGAAAAAGTATGTTTTTTATCCAGAGTCTATATATACTATTATTTTTTATTTATGTCCTGGGCACATTAAAGGGATTTGTATATCTCACGAGTTTGGGTTTTTCCAGAAGACCTTTAAATGTTTTTTCTTTATTTTTATAAAGTTCATAATATCTTCTTTCCCTTTCCTCTCTATTCATGTAAGCATAGTGCTTAAGGGCGGCTTTAGCTACCATTTCCTTCTGACCATAACTTGTGAGCCTGTTAAACCCTATATATGGAACATAGGTAAGTTCGGGCTGCCATTTAAAAATTTTAACATGGGGATAATATGTTACCCATTTATCCTTTCTCACCATATCCCTAGAATCCCAGAAATTGCACCTTTTAAATGCTAGCTGACCTTTTTTGGATGCGATTAATCTATCAAGATCCTTTATTAAATAATCAGGTTCGGGAAAGGATTCATCTTCATCGGGAAAGAAAACAACTTCGGGTCTAACGTCGTCCAATCTCCGCAATAAACTTTCTCTGAAATTACCCTGGTGTTTTCGCCACTCCATTACTTCCCATTCAACATCTACATTTATTTCTATAAAGTCTTTCACCTTAGGTACATTTTTAGGCCATTCGGCTCTGAAGCTGGGTGAATAGTGGAGAAGGATGTATATTTCATCAACATAATGAGTTAGTTCTTCCAGACACCATGGCCATTTGAAATAGTGAAGCATCATTAGGCCAACTATTTTGTTGATATTCCATTTTCTTTTAAAATCTACTATTTGTTTGTACAATTTTTCGCCTTCCAGATTGGTTTTAATTTATTATTTTTTCCACTTCCACCAGATAAAATTGATTCCTTATAATGAATAATTGTGGTTATCAACATTCTATTTTAATTTTTTTATTCAAAACGCTGATTTATTCTGAAGGTTTCAGAAAACTTTTAATGTAATCTATAAGAGCAATTCCATTTTTATTCCAGTCCCGTTCTTTAATAGCATAATTTCTTGCGTTTATTTTATATGTGTTTATCTCTTCTCTGTGGTCCAGGAAGAATTCCATTTTCTTTTTAAGATCCGGGATTGAAATAATGGCTTCATCCCAGTAATGGTTATCACTCCGGGGTACATATTTCAAAACATCAATAAGTTTACCATTATATCCATCGAGTATGAACTCATTCATAGGTGGACTATTTGTTGTTATAACTGGTATTCCCGATGCAAGTGCTTCACATATGGTGAGCCCGATTCCTTCATGTTTTGTGGGATAAACATAAATATCCCCGAGATGAAACAATCCATATACATTTTTTCTAATAATTTTGATTCGTGGAGAGAAAGCAGAATATATAAAATGTCTGATTCCAAGTCCTGCCAGTGATACCTGGGAATGAATTATTAGTCTTTTATCTTTGTTTTTGATTTTTCTGAATGCGTCCAGAAGTTCTTTGGTTCCCTTTCGCTTGTTCTTACCCAGAAATCCCGCATTATGGAAAAAAATAACTTTTTTATATTTCTCTTTAAGAGGACTTTGCTTGAAAAGGGTGACATTGGTACCCCACGGAATGTACACAGCATTAGGAAATTCTTTAAATACCGAATAATGCCTTATTGTATTGCAAATTAATCCATTGTAAACTTTAAACTTATCTATATCACCTTTTCTGTAGTAATCGATATAAGCTATTATAGGTAGTGATCTCTTCCGGCACTCATACAAGATGCGAAAGTCATTCTGTTCGTTAAAAATAACGAGTTTTATACTGTTTGCATCAATCCATTTAAAAAAATGCTCGGGGTCAACCCCTGTCATTGATTCTCCAAACCTCTTCTCCGCCCATGTGACACCTTCAAAGTCCCACTCCGGGTTTCCTCTGGCAGTTCTTTCACCACCTCTTGCATAGATATAAACTCTGAAGTGATTTTTTAGAATGTTGTAAAATTGTTTTGAAACATATCCAGCTCCTTTCTCAAACCATGTAGTGACAATACCGATTGAAGTCATAAGAGATATCTTTTTATTTTATAGGATAGACTTCGTAGAATGGTCTTGAGTTCCCCTGTGTATAACCTAGAAATTTATAATCTACCGAAAAATTTCTGAAGAGCTCTGAGTAATACTTTTCTGTATCTAGTCCAGGATCTGCGTGGCCTTCAAAAAAAATCACTTCACTTGTAAGAGAAACGATAAAGTTAAACAATCCATTTCTATCTTTAAGTTCCCTAGTTCTATACATGGAAAGAAAAAATGATATGTCCACTCTATCTCCTCTAAGCAATTCCAGTATCTTTTGTTGATAGTCTCTTCGATTAAAATCTACAATATAAAACTCAATATGGGTGTTTGAAAGATTTGCAATTTCTCTGGCCAATTTTATTGCATCTTTCTGGCTATCAAGGCCTATTACTCTTTTCGCACCGGCTTTATAAGCTTTTAGACAGGTTTGTCCAAGGTTCCACCCGAAGTCAATCACAGTTTTATTTCTGCATTTTTCCAGGTCCATGAACCTGTATCGCGCATTATCATCCCTTTTTCCCTTTATGCCAATTTCGGAAAAGGATTGATATGAAGGGAACCAGGATAATCTTCTGACTTTTTTCTGTAGTTTTCTAATTTTTTTCTGGTAATCAAGATTATTTTCATCTCTTTCAGTTGACATAAACACCCCGCAACAATTCTTCGGGCTCCATCCACCATGACCATATTTCTTTCATCAAATCTCCGGTCGACAAGATATTCAAGAATTTTTTCCTGTATATAAATAGGTTCCGGGAAGGGAGGTCCCCATTTGGCATATTTTATAATCAATCTTGTTCTTCGTAAAATAGTTGTTGGATAGATTTTCCTTAGATTTTTGGAATTTATCCTGTTCAAATTTCTTTCATTTTTGTTGTATAAAAGTTCAGCTGTTGCCTCATATGCCCACGCATCTTCAAATAGAGTTTCGATTTGATTGATTTGATTAAGGTGGTAATATCTTGATAAAATGATTTTTATCAATTCATAAAAAAGCTCTCTGCCGGGGATTTTATTTGTTTGTAAAAATTTTTTTGCTGACCCTATCTCCCGATTAATTCTAGCCCTTACGTGAATAGCCTTTTCAGTATTTCCATGTGGTATCTGTACAAAATAAAAAGAACTAGAAATATTATCATTATCTGTCATTTCTTATATTTATTTAAAATACTGTCTTTCGTACAATCGCCTGTATATTTCGTTGTTTTTCAAAAGATACTCATGAGTGCCAATTGCGTTAATAGTTCCATTGTATAACACGAGGATTTTTTTTGCATGGGTTATTGTTGAGAGACGGTGTGCAATGACAATGGAGGTTTTACCTTCCATGAGCTCATTAAGAGCTTGTTGTATCAGATATTCAGATTCTGAATCAAGTGCGGATGTTGCCTCATCGAGTATTAAAATCCGTGGATTAATAAGAATTGTTCTCGCGATTGCTATTCTTTGTTTTTCCCCGCCCGAAAGTCTTGTTCCCCTTTCTCCCACCACTGTCTCAAACTTATTTGGCAGTCTCATTATAAAATCAAATGCATGTGCCTTTTTTGTCGCTTGAATAATTTCTTCTTCTGTTGCATCAAGCTTTGAGTAACGTATATTTTCATAAATTGTATCATTGAAGAGCGCGACATTCTGGGAAACAATTCCTATCTGAGAACGTAGATTTTTAATACTGTATTCTTTTATATCTATTTCATCGATTACCACCCTGCCACTATCAGGATCGTAAAAACGGGGAATTAAATTGACTATTGTTGTTTTTCCAGCTCCAGATGAACCAACTATTGCTACTACATCCCCACATTTTACCTCGAAGCTTACATCTTTCAGCACAGGTTCCTTGTCATCGTAGCTGAAACAAACATTTTCAAACCTAATATTACCATTCGTCTTTTTCTTTATAGCATGAGGTGGTTCTTTAATGGTATTTGTTTCTTTAATTACATTATAAACCCTTTCAATTGAAGCACTAACTACTTTGAAGTTTGCTAGGGTTTTTGGAATATTGTTAATAGGAGTAAAGAGAATACCCAAGAGGATAAGATATTCGGTCAGATGTTTTACAGTCCAATCACCTCGAATAATGAAAAATCCTGCAATTCCTATAAGTATAAAACCAAAAAAATAAAATATCATCTCATTAAGGGGTTTGAAAAGGTTTTGAAGTATTTTGAGTTTCAATGATGTATTTTTATATCTTGAAGAAGTTTTTCTAAACTTTTCTACCTCATAATCTTCCCTTGCGAAGCTCTTAACGACATCAATCCCACCTATAGTTTCATGAAGGTTTGAAGAAATATTTGCAATATTTTGTTGAAGTCTTGCACTTGTCTGCTTCATTTTTTGACCAACTATTCTCAGTGTTATATAAAGAGCAGGAATTATTGAAAAACTTATGATTGTTAAAAGGAGATTCAATAGAATCAGTTTTACTAAGATTATGATAACGAAGATTACCTGTGAAATTATTCTTACGATGCTCTCATAGAGCTCTACTCTGATTTTGGAGATATCATCGATGACCATGGAGATGATATTTCCTGTTTTGTTTTTTTTGAAATAATGGAGAGGAAGGTAAACCAGGTGTTGGAAAAATCTAACACGAAGATTGTTTGCTGCATTCTCTGTTGTTATACTGAGAGAGTATGATGTAATATAACCGAGGGTACCCTTTATAAAGATTATTAAAAGGGCAAGGAAGAAATATTTATAAATCTGTTGTATTTTTTCAGGGGTAAACAGCTCGAAAAGGAAGTTAGTGCTGACCCTCGGCAAAAAGGTAAAAGAATAGTTTTCAATAAATTGCAAAAAAATGATACCTACAAAAATCCAGGTATATTTCTTTATAAACTGCAAAACCCATCTAGTTCCTTCGTCAATTATTCGTTTTTTCATAAAGTTAAACTGCTTGGTCTGAAATTACTTTTAAAGGCAATTACTTTATTAACTATTTCCTTTGCCCAGTTATCGAGAGAAAATTTTTGCACAGCCTTAAACCCATTTTCGGCAATTTCGTTTCTTATATCATCTCTTTTGAGATAATATACAATTTTCTCTTTTAATTCTTCCGGGTCTTCAAATATATCGAGGTCTCTACCTATTACAAAATCATTTTCCATATTAATCCATGGTGTTGTCAGAAGAAAACCCTTACTTGCAAGAACTTTATATGTTCTATCAGAAGTCCCATGATTTTTATATGTAAAGTTTAGGTTGATCTTAGTTTGGCTAACTATATATGAATGTCTTATTCCGTAAGCGTTGTTAAACGAGTGGAATTTTATTTGCTCATAATATTTAATCCTCTCCCCTCTAAGAGTACCGATAAATGAAACATCATATTTTTTTGGGATATCGATCGAAATGTTTACTTTTGGATCAAATCCTTCATGTAAAAAATATATATTTCCAGAGGGCGAATAATTTTTTGCCTCAAGAAAGGGTACTTGAAGTGCACAGAACGTTAATGAGCAGTGCCTGATCTTTTTGATTAGGCTTCTATTAAAGTTGTTATTCAACGGGTCCATATACCAGAGAACTGTAGGGCATATACGATTACATTTTCTTACAACATTCCCCTTAACCTCATTACATTTGCTGAAGAATGTAAAATTGGGTTTTTCTCTACGACATATATCAACTATTTTTCTATCTCGCTTCCAATTCCCTTCTTTTTTTGCAAATTCCCTGTAATTGAATTGTATAACCGTTAAACCGAGTCGCTCGAAAGCTTCAGCCTGTGACACATTAGTTGATCTTTCGTTAAAAACTGCTACCATTAAAACTTTCATAATATTTCTTATTACTCAAATTATAGTATTTATAGATCAATTATAATGTTTTTATTTTTAAGGTTTTTTCAGGTGCCTTATCCTGCGAAGATTTCGAAGCGCCTCAAAGAGAATCATTACTGAAATTTTTGATTCCCCCATTTCACGGTCTTTAAATACAATGGGAATCTCCCTTCCTTTGAAGCCAAGGAGTAGAATTCTATAGAGAATTTCAACCTGGAAGAAATACCCTTCAGAGAGAATCTCATCGAAATCCAGTGCTTCAAGCACCTTACGCCTGTAACACCTGAATCCACTTGTCATGTCTTTGATTCTGCTTTTTAGGAGCAACCTTGCGAGTAGGTTTCCACCAAAGCTAATAAAATATCTCCAAAAATTCCAGCCAATAATCTGCCCTTTATTAATGTATCGCGAACCTATAACGAAATCAACTTCTTCGATTGCTCTGATGAAATCATTAAGTGTTTGTGGATTGTGAGAAAAATCTGCATCCATCTCGAAAATGTAATCATAATTGTGCTTCAATGCATATTTAAACCCTTCAATGTATGCTGAGCCCAGGCCCAGCTTGCCTTCTCTGGACAGCAGTTTTACCCTATTTGTAATATCTGCAATCCTTTTGACTATCTCTCCTGTATCATCAGGGGAGTTATCATCTACTACCAGTATGTCTGGCTTGATCTCATTTTCAAGTAGAGCTTCTATTATATTTTCAATATTCTCGCTCTCATTGTATGTGGGAAGAATTACAAGGGTCTTCATTTTTTTATTTTAAATATATACTTCTCGCATACAAAAAAGTTAAAAATTACTCCAAACAAAACTGCTATCATATTTGCTATAATACCTTCTATACCAAATACCCTGAAAAGATGGACAAAAATCACCATTCTGAATATGAAAGGAACAAATGTTGTAATGTTATAGTATATCAATTTTTTTATGAAACGAACGTCCTTTGATCTTCTGTCCTTCCAGACCCAGTAATAGCTTAGTGTGTAGTTGTTAAACATAGCGAGTTCATATGAAAAAAATGGTACAAGAAAAGTGAGAAAAACAAGGCTACTAATGTATCTGGATAGCATAAAAAAAACTAAATTATCCACCATGTATCCAATAACACCAACCATTCCAAACTTGGAGAATCGTAGGGTTAAAAATCTTAATTGGTATAATTTATTGGTCAAAAAGATAAATCTCCTTTTCCTGATTTTTATAAATAAGCTTGAAATTTTGATTTACAAATTCGTGGTATCCTTTGAGTAATTCAAGCTTCCTGTTCCAGAAGATCACCATTTTCATATTTTTCGATTTATCTATTAGATAACTGTCTCGAAGATTTCCTGTTTTTATGCGTTTATATGATGTATCGACAAGGTTAGGATCTGTAAATCTCCCTGTAAGAAAATTTGCAATCTGAACATCTGATACAATCAGGTCCTGTTCCTCCGTATATTGTCTTATCGTTTCGAGGAGGAATATTTCTTCTTCAATATAACCTCTTCTTATCTGTTTTTTCATGTATCGAGAATTGAGGAATATATTCTGGAATAGAGTTACGGTCACGAGAATAATCATTATAATTCGTGGGAGAAGCAGGAGAAAAGCAGAAACCCTATTTTGAGGCACCTTTCTTTTTTCAGGGAATGTTTCCATTGTTGCTGAGTTGACAAAGAAGGCACTTACCATTGAGAATACAGGTATCAGTACAATAAGGTGGTGAGGCCAGAGCCATGTTGACATAAGAATGTGAAACAAGAGCTGTGAAATAATCCAGATAATCAGAAGAATAAACACTCTTCTATTATTAAAATACAGAGTTGCTAATCCTGCAAAAGTGAGGAAAAATAGACCAACCTGGCTAGCTATGTATACGTTGCCGAAATAACGACCTGCCCTTCTTATAGATATCACGAATAGTTGTGAAGAGCCAAATCCAAAAACCTGGGCTTTCAACGACCCGAGATCATAGTTGAGTAAGATAATCAATATAGTGGCAAAATAGGCTCCACCGAAGAGAAGAACATTTTTAATTGCAAAGGACCATCCACTCCACTGGATTCCACCACTTATTGATGATAGTTTTGAAAATTTCCCTTCCCTGGATTTCTCCGAAAAAGTCCTGATAAGAATTTTACTTTTCCTAAAAATGCGTGAAACTCGGGGCTCTTTTAGAGGAGCTGTGACCAGCAGGTAGATTATGGGGAAGATGAAAAATATTTCTAGGAGTTTGAAGGTGTTTGCAATGCCAAAAGCAAATGCCGAGAAGATGATCCAGATGTGCTTTCTTTTTTTATTGAAAACAAGGGTTGCATAGATAGTAAGTAGTGCAAAAGCAAGCGATGGGATATTGGTGCTGAGCTCTTTTGTCCATTTTATGAAATGGAAATTTACCCCTAAAAATATCAGTGCAAGAAGAGCAGTGTTCAGGTTGAAAAGTTCTTTTGAAATGAAGAATACTGATACAAGGATGATAATTCCAAAGAATATGTTTACCGACCTTGTGACTGTAACATTTGGCCCAAACATCCGAATTACGATGCTCAATATCTCGACCAACAGTGGAGGCTGGGAAAGGAAGAGTGGTTTATATAGATTTTGCCCATTGGCATGTTGTGATGCGGTTTGAAGGTACACACCTTCGTCATAGCCGAAAGCGAAGGATTTACGGATTCCGTAAAACGTAGCAAAAGCCCAGAAAGCAAGAGAAATAATAGCAAAGAAAAAGTAAAATTTTCTGGAAGAGAAGGCATTTACGATCTTCATGTAAGGTTGAATCATTATTTATATTTATTATCTCTCCCTAAATTATGTTGTTAGCTATTTTCGAGGAGATTTTGCACACAACAGAATTTACAATATTTGCAATCCTGATTCTACCGATTTCCTTTATTTTATTTCTTTTCCTGAATAGAAGCTAGAAAAAGAGTAAGGAATTAGTTGATAAGGAAAGTTCTATATATCAATTTAGAACAATCGGATTGATAAAATAAAACTTTGGTACAAAAAACGTTATTTTTAAGATTTAAAAATCTAAGGCTCTCTGATATTTTTTTGTTATGGATTTATAGATTTTGAAAATATAATTTTTTTTATTTTCTGAATAGGTATTTCGCATAATAAAGTAATAACTTATTTGGGTTAAATAGCCTGAAAAATAGTTTGTTCATCTTTTTAAGTTTCAAGTTTTTCATAGTGAAGGGTTTATCGTAATCATATCGAATCAGTTTTTTTTGAGGGACAAATAGTTTTTTATAATCCCAATCTTCTATTCCCCATTTTTTTGTATAATAATGAAAACTTGGACTTCCCCTCTCGATAGCGTCCTTTCTCGTTTCTAATCGTATTTTCATTTGCTCTGGATTTCTGTACTGGTAGTGACCAAAATATAATTCGCCATCGAAGATTATTGCAGGATCCGGACGGGGTATTGCCATTTTCAGTTGAGTGAGTTTTAATCTTTCCCCATTTATTTTAGAATTTTTTACCATTCTAATTTCACCATGGTCAGTATTTGCAAAGTAATTATAATTTCTTATATCAAAGTTCAATATTTTTTCTCGATATTCTTTATCCTCATTCCATTTAATAAACATTTCTTTTGTGAAGAAGAAAAATGGACGATGTATTAAGGCGCAGTTATATTCAGAGGATATTTTTTGGATAGTATCTTTGATATTAAAAAAGGGAACCTCATCTGGGTCAATATATACCATCCAATCTTCATTTCCTATGAATTCCTGTGCTTTTTCAATCAGTATATCCCTAAGTGTTGTTCGGTATGTCTCTTTAATGATATCACAGAAAACTGTTTTTGGATGCGCTGAGACAATTTCAAGGCTATTATCATCACTATCATTGTCTAAAAACAGGTAATAATCAACCTGGTCTTCCATAAATTTTAATTTGAATGGTAATATATCCGCTTCGTTTTTCATCAAAGTTAAAGCTGCTACTTTTGTCATTAGAACCTCCGTTAATTGACGAAATTTGAAAACTAGTTCTATAAAACGAGAGATATCTTTAAGGTTATTTAAAATATCTTAAATTCTTTAACGCAAACATCTTTATTATATTATGTGTGCTAAGTATGGGTATTTCCATTGGTATTCTCGTAAAATGGGTGTAGCAATCAGGGTCTGAAAATTCCCCTGTTCCAAAAGATATATCTACCAAACCCTTTATTTCATTAAAAAATTTTTTTTCTATCCCTCTGTCGTTGAAAGGAAAGGCAAATAGATTATAAGTCAGTTTAAACTTTTGTTTTAAAATGTTAATACTTGTCTCTGTTTGTCTTATCTGTTCTTGGAATGGTATATTAGCATACATTGGATGATCAATACTGTGTGCTCCAATTGAGAAGCCGTTTTTTAATAATTCTTTGATTTGTTCTGACGTAAGATATGGCTTTTGTTTTTTTAAATAATTATCCAGGTTTATGTCAAGAATTAATGCTATTTTATCCAGCAGTATCTTATTATTGTAATTTATCCTGCTTATACTTTTTCTTATATCCTCAAAAAACGCATTGTTTTCTATAAGGTATTCTTTAATTTCATCTTCCAGGTCTTTTGAATAGTTAAAATTATTGATTTTTTCCAATAGTATACTGGCTTTACATCGGTAAAATAGATTTTTATTGTCAATAAAATCTGTATTTAAAAAGAATGTGGCCGGGATTCCCTTTTCTAATAAAATTGGGGCAATTATTTCATGGATTTCTTTAAATCCATCATCAAAAGTAAGATGAAATGCTCTTGAAGGGAGAGACTTACTATTATAAATGGAATCATAGAGGTCATTTATTGATATCGGGACATAATGTTTTAATAAAAAATCTATGTCATTTTTAAACTCTATTATATTCTTAATTTTATAAAGATATTTTACATGGGGGATATCGACATCACTTACAATATGGTAGAAGGGTAAAATGAGATGGAACTTAAATATTTTTTTTATTATAAAATAAGGTATTATTCGTGATAGAAATTTATAATTTTTTACCATTATTGTTCATGATCACTGGTTAGAAGAATGAATGAATATCTTATTTCTATTATATTACCTACCTGTGGAAGGGAAATTCAATTTAAAAATGCCCTCCAGAGCATTTTAAATCAGGAGAATGACAACTGGGAATTGATAATTGTAAATGATGGAGAAATGGATTTAAAAAAGTATATACCTCCATTCAGAAATATAGTTTATATAAAAAATACATATAATCTTGGGGCAGCTGCCAGTAGAAATGTTGGTATAAATGTTTCAAATGGTAATTATATCGCTTACTTAGATGATGATGACGAGTGGTTGCCAAATCATCTCTCAATATCTCCAGAAATTTTAAAAAGCTATGATTTTATATATTCCAGAACTCGATTGAAAAAGGATGATGGAACTCTACCATGGTATGGCGGGAGATTCTCATATAAGAAACTTGCTGAAAGAAATTTTATCCCTACACCCAGTGTCATACATAAAAGAGATCTTATAAAGAAGGTTGGTTACTGGAATGAAGATTTAAAGTGTCTTCAGGATTGGGATATGTGGTGCAGAATGCTTTTAAAGACAGATAAGATATTTTATAGAGATGATATTACTGTGCTCGTTGGTTACAGTGAAAACTCAATAACTTCAAGAAGTGTTAATGATCGCATACGAAAAAAGACAATTATGTATATAAAGGTAAAATATTATGCTAAATTATTAATCAGGAGTGCAGTGAGAGGAAACGTATTATGAAAGTCTCAATAATAACAAGAGCATTCGATAGGCTTGAGTATACTATAAAATGCATAAATGGTGTGAGATACAATACAGGGTATGATGACTATGAACATATAATAATAAACCAGGGTTCAAGAGATGGGACCAAAGAATGGCTGAACTGGATAAAAAAAATGCCAAATGATTGGTATGAAAAAGTTAAACCTGTGCATTTGAAAAGGAATGTTGGTGATTTTGGGGGGATGAAAGTTGGGTTTAAATACGCAGATGGTGATCTCATTATGCAACTTGATAATGATATCTTCATGGAAACAAAAGATTGGCTTTTAAAAATGGTTTTTATATTAAAGACATTGGATGTTGATGTTTTAATGGCTAATCGCAGGGGATTTAAAGAAAGAATACCACATGACGAGAAAACATTGAAAATGATTTCTTACAATAATAATGAAGAACTCAGTTGTGTAAGAATACCAAAGGCTGTTTCATGTTATATTATTAAAAGGGATTTATTTGAAGAAGGGTATAAAAAAGCATTAAATTGCCGGCAATTAACAAAAAATCTTGAATGCTGGAAATTACTTGATGTATTTGGTGAACATATTGAAGGTTATGACCCTGTTACTGGATCGTATTTACAGCACGATAAGTACGGGTTTCAGGCAAATAAAATCTTTCTAAGCAAAAGGTTTTTTTTCAAGCATGGGAAAAGAAAAGTTCCATAAAGGTGATTTTCAGTAATGATTAAAGTAATATTTTTAATGCTTACATTTAACAGGCTTCAATACACTAAGGAAAGTATAGAGGCAATTTTGTGTAATAAATACCCTTTTCACATTGTAATACATGACAATGGCAGTACAGAAGCAGGAATGATCGATTATCTCAGAGAGATAAAAGAAAAGGAGCCCAGAATAATTGATATAATATTTTCAAAGGACAATCTTGGATTATCAATACCAACAAATGATTTTTGGAAAAATTATATGCACAGATACCAATACCTTGGTAAGATCGATAACGATACCCTTGTTCCAGAGGATGGCGTTGAAAGATTGGTAGATATTATGGACCACTGTCCTGATGTTGCAATATGTCACGGGCATCATTGGTACGACAATACTTTCAATCCTAAAAGACTTAAAAATATTAATGGACGTCTTTTATTAAAGGCTAGATGGGGTGGGGGATGCTTTTATCTTATCCGGAGCTCTATTGTTTATAAATATGGATATATCCCGACATGTTACGGTAAGATGGGGGGTTGGACCAGATATCAGATCAAGGTTCGGAGGCGGGGAAATAAAATTGTATATGCTTATCCCCTTGTAAAGGTGAAACATCTGGGTGACATTCGTTCATGTCGTTCTGAAGAGAAAAATGAGTATAGGGAATATTATAAACAAATTAATGAGACTAAAAGGATACGATAAAACTTCCTTAGCCCAAGAGTGCTTCCTGTAAAGAAAAGTAGTAAATAATAAATTTTAGTTTTTTTATATTTTTTACCTTTTCAGTGTCCATTATACCGGTGACGAAATCCTTGTATAAATTGTAATTTTTACTATTTTTTATGAGAATTCGGTTAAGAAGATGAAATCCCAGTTGTGATTTATAGTCGGGATGTTTTTTTATCAGTAATGCAGCCATTTTTCCGGATTCAGCAGCACGGGTGAGAATTTCAGTATTATTCTTTGGTATCCTGATATTGTAGGTAATTGCTTTTGGTAGGTAACCGATCCTGTACCCAGCTTTTTTAATCCTTATACCAAATTCCTGATCCTCTCCCCCATAGCAATTAAAAATCTCATCGAAGCCTCCTATCTTTGATATCACTTCCCTTTTCACGGAGAGATTGTGGGTTCCAAAAGCCACAATGGGGTTGTTCTGGAATATTTTGCGGTGTAGATTATGCCAAAAATGGATATTCATGAGATTTAAAGATTCAGAAAAATCCTTTATATATTCAATCCTTCCCCTGAGTGCACCATGGTTCTTTTTTTTATAATGCCCTTTCACATGTTCTTCAATCAACCCAGGAGATGGTCTGGAATGATCATCGAAGAAGAGGAGAATTTCACCGGCTGCATTTTTTATTGCATAATTTCTTGCACTTGCACGACCATGGTGGTCTATATAGAAATAAATAATTTTATAATTTAATCCCAGTCCACTGATCTCCTCTGAAAGGTTATACTCTGAGCCATCATCCACAACAATTATCTCGAAATTTTTATAACTTTGAGTGTTGAATGAAAGCAGAGTATTAATTAAAAAACTTTTCCTATTAAATGTTGGGATAATTATATTGACCTTTTGATTCATGGCCTATAGATTTTTTGTTAGAATGTCAATTTTTTAACATATTTCCCTTACGATATATATTTTAATTATATTTATTCGAAAAGTGTTTTTCAATTATAGAGTAATATACCTATAATAAATTAATTAGGTACCTACGTGGTTGATATCATCTTTGTATGTTATAACAACAAAGCAG
>NZ_JBRAKS010000042.1:0-17021 GCF_052745115.1 Candidatus Jordarchaeum sp. | reverse complement strand
AAAGTCTCTTACCCATCTCCGAACACCAACCCTTCGCCTCCCAGCCTAAATCCCCTACAAAATAGAGAACTTTTTCAACAGTATACTGGAAGAGGAGGGTGGTTATGTCCCAGTGTACGAACTTTGTGCCAGTCTTGAACTCGGTGATGGCGTTCACGGCGATGGTGGCCTCTATTTCCTATGTGTGGGGGTCTACTGCGTCTAGGGTTCGAGCTATTCGGTCGTCGTTGAGGAGTTCCGGGGGTATTCCAAGGATTTCCTCGATGGCTAGGTCTTCAGCCCAGGTGCTGACGCTGTACATGGGGGTGGGGCTGGTTAGGCGGTTGGCTATGAGGGCTTCAACGATGCTTCCGTGGCTGGTCTTGGGCTGGTTGGTGGGGCTTGTTCCGCAGAATTTGTCGACTTCTCCGGCTATGTTCAGCTTCTTCATTATCGGTACAATGAGCGTGAGCTGGTTTACACCCTTGCTTTTAACGCTCAGCAGCTTCATATAAATCCCAGTAAAATAGGCATTACATAAATATAAAAGTTAAATCTGCGAAAAATGGGTTATAAATTTTGATCGGGTGGATGAGGAGTGGATTCACCCGTCTGAGTAAAATTTAATAATAGTTGGGTTTCAATGAAAAGGAGTAAACTAAAGCTGGCTTCTTGACCATTATATTGTTTGGAAGGTTAGTCTATATGTGTGCTGAGATGGACCAGGCTGCTTCACTGTATCGGTTGCTATTCAAATTGCCATCGATGAAAAAACTATTGATATTTTCCATGGTGGCCTCCCTAATAATTGGTGTTACTGTAAGGCTTATTGCCCAATTCATGCTGCCGCTAATTACCAATATAATTGTGGGAACTGTTCAAGGGGCTTCTATTCTATTCGTTCCGATTGTTTTATCGGCTGTTCTGGTATGTCCTCTTATGAGAAATGAAATTGTTTGGGACAGAAGGCGGCTATTTGCGTTATCTTTTTTGTGTATGCTCTTTTTGAGCGTAGCCTATATTATAGGAGCGGTATTATACCGATTTACAAACCTTTCTATCATAATTTCTATAGGGTTTATTTTCGGGGCTTCCGCTATTTTTATGTTAAGATTATTAGTATTTCGCGCAATGACCGAGCTTAGTATATTTAGGTCTTTTATAACGGCTATTTCACAACCTTTGTTTTGCGTAGCCGCATTTTTACTTTTTGAAATGTTTACCCTTTATCCAAGAATAACTGAAAAAGCAATAATGTTTACGATAACTTTAACTGTATTTGGAGCAGCCACACTTTTATATCTGTGGCTGGTAGACAGACCCATACTTAAAGGATTAGGCTTAAGAGGTCTAAGGTTTTTTTACGGTTTTCTCCTAGACTGGATAGAAAACAAGCCAGACGTACTTGAAGAAAATTTTGAGAATATTGGGGAAATCACGTCACTCCCAGTGCTCACACTGTTATTCCAAACCTCAGGAACTCTGAGTAGCGTATTAGTTGCTCCCAACATTCACCCAGGTCCATTTAAAACAGTTGGTAGCAGCGAAATGCCATCCATTATCGTAAAGGAGATAACCGAAAAAACTGGAGCCGTAACCTCTGTAGCTCATGCGCCTTCAACACATGGTCAAAATTTGGCTTCGGCAAAAGAAATCAAAAAAGTATTAAAAACAGTTGAAAACTCTTTAGGTCAGTCTAACCTTGTTTCAAAAACTAGTCAATTTGTAACACACACAGAAGGCGAAGTGAAAATAAGCTGCCAAATTTTTGGAGATCTAGCCCTGCTAATAGTGACACTATCCCCCATAAGTTTCGATGACATAAACCTAGAATTAGGAGAACAAGTAAGAAAAGCCGCTATAAGTGAAGGAATAAAAGACGCTTTCCTAATAGACGCCCACAACTGTGGCGGAGATGTTCTAACACCTATCCTACCAAACACCGAAACCGCAAAAAAAATGATTAACGCCGCCAAAACAGCTGTTAAAAAATCAAAATCAAAAATGAGCCGAAACATCAAAGCCTACGCAGTTCAAACCCCTCCCGGGACCTTCGACAAATGGGAAGATATAGGGCCCACCGGCATCACGGTCCACGTAGTGGAGGTAGAAAACCAAAAAACCGCATACATAATAATCGATGGAAACAACATGATTCCCGGACTAAGAGAAAAAATACTCGACGCAGTCAAAAAAGCAGGAATAGATGAAGCTGAAGTAATGACCAGCGATACCCATATCCTCAATGCCGTAACATTAACTCCCAAAGGATACAACGCAGTTGGGGAAGTCGGAGATCACAAAAAAATAGTAACAACTATCCTAAACATGATAAAAGAAGCCTCAGAAAAGCTTCAACCCGCCAAAGTAGCGTACAGTATAAAAAACGCAGAAAAAATCAAAATCATAGGAGAAAAACAAATGGAGACCCTAACCACACAAATCATAAAATCCGTCTCAACCGCAAAAAAATCCATTCCCATAATAATCTTAGCGGCACTACTCAATATCATACTCCAAACCTTATTCTTCATACCCTAACTAAACCACTCTAATAAACAAAATAATACTACGAATCCCAAAAATGAGTAAAAACGCAATCCTTTAAAGCAATAAAACAAATTGTGTTAGATGCATAACCACAATTTTTAAGCATAACAATTCACTTACCCTCTCAAGAGTTAAACTACCTGAAAATAATAACTCCCGCAGAGAAGTTACTATAAAACTGTGGCAAAAATAAAACCAAACAAAAATATCAAAAACAAGCTTGGAGGAAAAACATTGAAAGACATCATCAAAATCCGATGGCACGGCCGCGGAGGACAGGGGGTCGTCACAGCGAGTAGGCTTGTTGCGGAGGCCGCGTTAAGGGAAGGAAAGAACGCTCAGGCGTTTCCGGCGTTCGGAGCTGAGAGGAAAGGCGCTCCAATTAAAGCGTTTACTAAGATAAGTGATAAACCGATACTTAGCAGATCACAGATCTATGATCCCGATATCGTGATAGTGCTGGATCCAACGTTGCTAAAAGTTGAAAACATTTCAGAGGGACTGAAGAAAGACGGGGTAATAATTGTAAATATTGATAAAAATCCGGAACAGTTGAAATCTGAGTTAAAGGTTAACAACAAGGTGGGGACACTAAACGCAACAAAAATTGCTATCGAAACTCTGGGCGTGGCGATAACCAACACCCCCCTCTTAGGCGCCCTCGCAAAAACCACGGGAATTTTAGGTTTGGATACTATTATTGATGTGACTAAAGAAAGGTTCAGAAAAGATCTGGCAGAAAAGAACATAAACGCTCTGAAAAGAGCATATGAGGAGGTAAAGGTAAGTTGAATAAATCCAAAAAGAAGCTATTGGCTTGGAATGAGATCCCTATAGGAGGATTCATAACAGAGCCTGGTAACGCTAGAGAATATAGAACTGGCGACTGGAGAGAAGGAAAAAAACCTGTATATGACAAAGACAAGTGCAACAAGTGTCTGCTATGTTGGATTTATTGCCCGGAAGGAGCTATAGAAAGAGAAGAAGACGGAATCAAGATTAACTACTTTTACTGTAAAGGCTGTGGGGTATGCAGTGTGGAGTGTCCCGTGAAAGCGATAGAAATGGAGGAGGAATAAAAGATGGGAAAGCTTGTCGCATTAACTGGAAACGAAGCCGTAGCCCACGCTGTGAAGCAATCTAAGCCTGATGTAATCGCTATGTACCCTATAACTCCTCAAACACAGATTGTTGAAGAACTATCACAATTCCACGCTGATGGTGAGCTGGACGCAGAACTTATGCCTGCAGAATCCGAGCACTCGGCTATGTCTGCTTGCATTGGGGCATCTCTAACAGGAGCTAGGGTATTTACCGCCTCCGCTTCACAAGGTATAGCTCTAATGTATGAGATGTTGTTCGTTGCTTCCTCTTTCAGATTGCCCATAGTTATGGCAGTATCTAACAGGGCATTGAACAGCCCATTGAATATTTGGAACGATATGAGCGACACTATGGGTGCAAGAGATTCAGGCTGGATACAGATCTATAATCGAAACGCCCAGGAATCCTACCACACAATTTTTCAAGCGTTCAGAATAGCAGAAGACAAAGATGTGCAGTTACCAGTAATGTCCTGTCATGACGGCTTCATAATAAGCCACGCCACCGAGGGAATGGAACTCTTAGAGCAAGAGGATGTGGACGATTTCCTACCCCTTCGAGAAGCAGTCCTTCCAATAGATGTAAACAATCCAATCACCGTAGGTTGTGTCGGAGTACCCGAATACTACCCGGAAATAAAAGTCCAACAGGAAGTCGCTACACAAGAATCCCTGAAAACTATCAAAAAAGTCTTCAACGATTTTAACAAAAGATTCGATACAACTTACAAGATTATCTCGAAACACAAGATGGAAGATGCAGAGGTAGCATTATTAGCCATAGGGTCACTTGCGGGAACCGCCCAAGAAGCAGTCAACAAAATGAGAAAAGAAGGAAAAAAGATAGGCCTCGTCACAATTCGTGTCTTCCGACCCTTCCCGATAAAAGAATTACAAGAATCACTCAAAAACGTAAAAGCCATAGGAGTAATAGACCGCCACATCAGTTTCGGATCAATGGGCGGTGCACTAGGGATGGAATTAAGAGCAGCATTGTACGAACTCAAAGACCGGCCACATGTTATAAGCTTCCCCACTGGTCTAGGAGGAAGAGACACAAGAATCGAACACATCGAGAAAGCTTCTGAGCTACTTTTTGGAATTGCCAAAAAGGACCAATTGGAAGAAAATTACAAGGTCGTGGGCTGCAGAGGCCCAGGATGCATAAATGTAACATATGACGGAGGAGTAGAGTAATGTCCCTAAAAAGCTTACCAACACAAGAATATTTTACCCAAGGGCACAGATTGTGTTCGGGCTGCGGAGCCGGAACAGCACTAAGACAGATATTCACCGCACTTGACAAACCTCCTATAGTAGTAAACGCCACATGCTGCGTAGAAGTGGCAACCACACCCTACCCCTACACAAACTGGAACGTAAACTGGATACACCCCGCCTTCGAATGCACCGCTGCAACCGCAGCGGGGGTAGAAGCAGGACTCAAAGCACTACAAAGAAAAGGAAGAATTCCTAAAACAAATAATCCCATAATAGCTCTTGCTGGTGATGGAGGAACCTATGATATCGGTTTTCAAGCCTTGTCTGGAGCGTTGGAACGAGGTCATAATTTTACCTATATTTGTTATTCAAATGAGGCGTACATGAACACCGGTATTCAGCGGAGTAGTGCTACGCCAAAGTATGGATGGACAACAACCAGCGCCTCCGGTAAAGTCGTTCCAGGTAAAATTCAATTTCAGAAGGATATTATGAAAATTGTTGTTGCACACGAAATTCCCTACGCTGCTACCGGAAGCCCAGCATACCCAATGGACTTGATAAAAAAGGTTCGCGAAGCCATTGCGGTTGAAGGACCAGCATTCCTACTAGTTTTAGCTACATGCCCTAGGGGCTGGAGAACCGAATCAGAACTCACTATAGAGATTGCTAGACAGGCTGTACTTACTCGCTACTGGCCACTGTACGAGGTGGAAAATGGAAAGTACAGAATAACGAAAAATATTGTTAAAAAGAGACCAGTAGAAGAGTATCTAAAATATCAGGGTAAATTTAGACACCTATTCAGGCCAAAACGCCAAGAAGAACTAATACAGGAAATTCAGAATTACGTGGACAGAAAATGGCAAGAACTAGTAGACTTGGAGAAAATGGCTCAAAAAAACACCGACTAAAAATTCCATTTAACTCTAGAATTAGCAACCATAGTAAAGCTGATACTTGAGGTAACACTTTTTCCTAAAATAAAAGTAATATCAAAAAGTACTGCCCTTCATGCAAAGGTTCCACATTATTATTTCTAATCCTATGTTCTCTCCATCGCTTTTTTATATCCAAAGTAAACATCAATCATTAGAGCAGTTTTGAAACTAGGAATAATATGCCCTCTGATTTTTGTACTGAAGTGGTTCAGTTTTAATTTCACTTGCTGAGTGTGATTTCTATAGCGGAAACATTTGCAGTACCGCCTTCAGCCGCTTGAATTTGCTCTGTGCCGATTTTAATGTTCTTGACTTTGAGGTCTTTCATGAATCTAGTTCGCAGAATTTCTGCAACGTCGACTGCGCGACTAATAGATTTTCCTCTTGCCTTCAAAATGATTTCGTTAAAACCGCGATTTAACTGGGTGACACAGGCTAAAACATAGTCCATAACCGACTTTCTTCCAATAAAGATTGTGTTTTCATCTGACAACATAGTTCACCTCTGAAAGTACCCTTCAGTAGGTATCTCCGAATCGCCTAGGATTAGCCCTCCTACTACCGGGTACAATGGATTAAATTTTTAGTTCTCGGCATGTAGTTGCCAAATCTGCTTATTTCGATATAATAGAACTTCATAACATGGTATTAATAAAGATACCCTAAAAATGGGAATTTAAAATAAGGAATAAAGCTGCAAAAGTAGTCTCTTTTCCTAATAAACGGGGCAGCCTTCCTCAAATTTAGTATACCTTTCCCACTGCTCATCAACCCAACGCTGAAGCTCTCGGATTTCCTCGCCCTTAATGTCCTTAAACCTACCCTGAAGTCTAATGTACTCCTCTATAGGCTTCCTTTTTGACGAATCCATTAACCGCTTACTGGGAGAACTCAGCCTAAAAACACCATTTTCAACCTCGTAAAGAACCCACATACCTGTCTCCACCGCCAATTTACCAATCTCCACCGTCAACTCCGTATCAAACCGCCAACCCGGAGGACAAGGCGCCAGAATATGAACATACTTGGTACCCTCAATACCCTTAGCCTTCTTCATCTTCTCGTAAAGATCCTTGGAATAGCTTGGACACGCCGTAGCAACATAAGGAATATTATGAGCCGCCATAATCATAGGAACATTCTTCTTCTGCTGCTTCTTACCAAAAGGCGTCGTAGTCGTCCAAGCACCCATAGGAGTACTACTACTCCTCTGAGTACCAGTATTCATATACGCCTCATTATCATAACAAATATAAATAAAATTAGTACCCCTCTCTGCAGCACCCGAAAGTGCCTGAATACCAATATCCGTGGTCCCACCATCACCAGCCCACGTTACCACGTTGACATTTTTCCTGCCCAGATATTCTAACGCTGCAACAATTCCGGAAGCAACGGATCCACCAGCGGCGAACGCCATGTCCAAATAGGTCACCCCCGCAGAACTTTTCGGCCACCAACCGACATACACGTTAGCACAGGACGCAGGCACAACCATAACGGTCTTCTTTCCCAGAGCCTTGAGAACCCATCTAATAGACAGTGTTGAACCACATCCTTGACATGATGAATTACCTGGTAGCCAAAGCTCCTCAGGAACCTCAGAGTACAATGCTTTATACGCCATTTTCAACCCTTACAATTTTTTTGTAGTAAAACAAAAACAGCGTCCATTTAAAAAGTTAGTGTGTAAAAATAGTTGCATACTTCTTTTTCAAGCTTTTATGCGTAAATTTTAAGTGTTAAACCTGTTTTGTATTCCCCTAATCTAGTCAATTTTTATTACCCAAAACTGTTTTAAGCACAAAATTGTGTATCTAACTAACCCAACAATTTTGGATAAGAAAACTTCATCTTGGAGGTACTCAAATGCCAGCAAAAATATACGAGACACGATGGCATGGTCGCGGAGGACAAGGAACGGTCACAGCCGCGAGAACTTTAGCGGAAGCCGCGTTTCATGAAGGTTATCAAGGGGTTCAGACCATTCCTTTCTTTGGAGCTGAGCGTCGTGGTGCTCCGGTGGCGGCTTTTACGCGTTTTTCTAGGGAGCCGATTCGGATTCATTCTGATGTGTATGCTCCCGATATTGTGGTTGTTGTTGACTTTTCGTTGTTTGAGTCGGGTTTGGCTCGGATTACTGATGGTTTGAAGGCTGGTGGGGTTCTTGTTGTTAATTCTCCGGAGAATTCTGAGTTGATTGGTAGGATTGGCAAGCTTCCGAAGGGTGCTAGGGTTTTTACTGTGGATGCTACTAGTATTTCTATTGAGCTTGGTTTGGAGGTTGCGGGTTTGGCTCTTAGTGCTACGCCTATGCTGGGTGCTTTTGCGAAGGCTACGGGTTTGATTAGTTTGGATTCCACGTTGGAGGCTTTGAGTGATAAGTTTTCGGGTGATCAGGCTGAGAAGAATCTTAGGGCGGTGGAGTTGGCTTTTGAGAGAACGGAGGAGCATAGGGTTCCTGAGGAGTACTATCTTGAGGGTGATTTGCCTGTTTCTAAGCGTGAGAGGGTTTCTCAGTTTCATACTTGGAAGGATTTGACGTTGATACCTATTTCGAAGCCTGCGGATGCTAGTATGGGGATTACTGGTGAGTGGCGGGTTTTTAAGCCCGTTTTTGATCGGGATGATTGTAATAGGTGTTTGGCTTGTTGGATGTTTTGTCCGGAGAACGTGGTGAGTGTTGATGAGGAGGGTTATCCAGTGATTGATTATACGTATTGTAAGGGCTGTGGGGTGTGTGTGTCTGTGTGTCCTAAGAAGAATATGCATTTGATTAGAGAAGAGGAGGAAGCGTGATGGCGAGAACTGTGATTACGACTGGGAATTATGCTGCGGCTCAGGCGGCGGCTTTGGCTAGACCTGCGGTTATTGCGGCTTATCCAAACTGAGCAGGATTCTTGTCTTGTTTGGGGATAGTAACGCCGCAGACGGGTATTGTTGAGAAATTGTCAGACTATGTTGATAGTGGCGAGTTGAATGCTAAGTTTGTGCGTGTTGAGTCTGAGCACTCGGCTATGGCGGCTTGTATCGGTGCTGCTCTTACTGGAGTGAGAACTTTTACAGCTACCTCTGCTCATGGTTTGGCTCTTATGCATGAGATGGTTCACTGGGCGGCGGCTTCACGTTTACCGATTGTTATGGCTATAGTTAATAGGGCTATGGGTCCTCCATGGAATATCTGGGCGGATCACACCGATTCGGTTTCTCAGAGAGATACTGGTTGGATGCAGATTTATACTGCTAATCATCAGGATGCTTTTGATTCGATTATTCAGGCGTATAAGATTGCGGAGGATAAGGAGATTCTGTTGCCTATGATGGTTTGTTATGAGGGGTTTACTATTAGTCATACCTCTCAGCCTGTCATAGTTCCTGAACAAGAGGAGGTTGATGCCTTTCTTCCCCCTTACAATCCTACACATCTACGCATAGATTTGGATAATCCTATTACCTATGGGAACCTGCAGAATCCCAGTGACTGGTTCTATGAGTTTAAGTATCTTATACAATTAGCTCAAGAGAATGCTAAAAGGAAAATAGTGGAGGTGGCCTCCGATTTTAAAAAGAGGTTCGGCAGGTTTCATGGTGACTTGGTTGAAGAGTATCGGTGTAGTGATGCGGATGCAGTTATTTTCTGCATGGGTTCTTTTGCTGATCAGGCTATGGTGGCTGTTGACGAGTTAAGAGAGGAAGGCTATAGAGCGGGCTCAGTTAAGTTGAGGACTTTTAGACCTTTTCCTGATGAGGAAATCCGTAGAATTGCAAGAAGTGTAAAAGCCATTTCTGTTATAGACCGGAATCTTTCGCCGGGGAAAGGTGGGGCGTCAGCGTCTGAAATAAAGGCTGCATTATACACGGAGGATAAGAGGCCGCCTGTTTTGGAATTTATTGCGGGTCTTGGTGGCAGGGATGTTACGGTGCAGGATCAGAAAGATGCGTTAAAAAAGGCTTTTGAGGTTATCGAAACCGGTGAAATAGTAAAGGAAATAGGATGGATTGGAAGAAAGTAATAAATTTTTGTATTTCTTTCATAGTCCCTATTTTATGGGAGTAAATTATTACTAGTTTAAAATTTTTGGAATTTAGAGTATTTTTGTGTATCCTAATTCTTCCCCCTCCCTGCTAACTTTTATTTGCCCAAATTGTGCAAATCTGATTTTTTCTTTTTCAGCAGAAGTGTAAAATGTGATTTCGCGTTTTTCAAAATTCACTTTTTTTACTATACCTATACCAACATACTCGTTGTTTTTGTCTTGAAAAGCAACTAGAACATTTTCAAAATCTCTTTTTTGGACTATATATACTTCGTTTTTTCCTAACTGGTTCTCCAAATATTTGATTATTTCCAGAGTTATCCTAATTTCTTCATCTGGTAGTACAATGTATAATATATCCGCGGATTCTTCTATATAAACCGGAAAGTACCCAAAAATTTGTTTTATCTCTCCAAATTTTTCTGGTTTTACTTGAGTGCCTGAACCTAATAACGTGAATCTTAGATCAATTTGTTCTAGATTTAAGGTTATTTCTCGGCCATTTTCTAAACTTTTTCGATACAAGATTTCTCTAAGAAATTTTCTATTCTCTCTATTTCTTCTATATGTTTTTGGGGCGGGGAGTCGAATAATTTTAGCCAGAGAGTCTTCAAATGGCGCTAGTAGATGTTCTATCTCACTTCCTCTTTGTAGTGCAATCAGAATTCTGGGTTGTAACATTAAGATTAAAGATGTCTTAAGTTCTCTCGCGCTTCTTCCATATACCCACCCAGAAGTATCTATCAGAACTATTTCTGCATTATTCTCTAAAGCCTTTTTTACCATCATTCCCATTCCTGCGATTACCCGGTGCAATAATCGAGCGGGAGTATTTGAACCCACAAAGTGAGCTGCTTTTAATTTAACTTCGGATAGCACAGAAACCGTTTTCTCCATAAAACCCATACTGACAAAGCAAGGTTGACCAATACTGCTTTGCCCCACATCCGCATCAATAACTGCGACTTTAAACCCCTTTTTGAAAGCAGCATTAGCCAAAAAGGCTGTTAAAGACGTTTTACCAGAATCTACATCCCCCAGTATAGGTATTATTGTAGGAGTTTCCATTTCATCGAAAAGATTAGTAGCAATTACCCACTGTTTAGGAAACGGTTCCTCTAAGGACTCAATGGCTTCCTCGTTATCAACATAAATTTCAAGTGTTGTTTCTGAAACGGTTTTAATGGGGAATGCTTTTCCCATGGTGATAACTATGTTCTCCTCTTTTCCCAAAGTGTTTCCAAGTATGGAAATCTCTCCTTTAATAATTCTAATTCTTGCTGGGCCTTTTACTAGAAGTGTTTGATTTGGGTTGAATTCGATTGTTTTTTTCACGAATTTTTCCTCGTAGTTTTCTTTTTTTGAGATTCAATAGCAAGATCTAGACTAATTTCTCCTTTCGCCACTCTTAGTGCATTAGATTCATCTATTGTTATTTTACCTTGGGAAGCTTGGCGACTCATTTTTTGAATATTTTTGATTACACCTTTTTTTATCATCTGTAATTTTTCAAATTCCTGTGGTTTTAATCCTTTTTTATTTGCAATTGCTATGGCTGCCTTGGTATCCTTTGTCGCTCGTGAACCTCTTGAAGTTTCAAACTCGTTAACCAGTTCTAAATCAGCATCCACTTCTTTTAACAGTTCTAATAGTTGTTTATAGTAAAGCGGATTGCCCGTTCCGATTCGGATAATTCTTCTAACTGCAGGGAAGGTTTTTAATATATTTTTAATAATTTCAGCGGCCTCTTTAGAGGAAAACGATTTATGCGTTTCCAATACCTTTTTATTGATGAGCACAGCTATACCATAGGTTTTTCCTGGATCCACTCCCACAATTATTAATGAAGGCTCACTCTCGGTTAAAACATAGCGTAATCTTGGAACGATGGGATTAGAATCTTCATCATCAACTATCAGAATATTTGGATGGAGGGTTAATTTTTCCTCACTGCTGGAGGTAATGACGCATTTAATTTCTTTGGGTATAGCCTCGCCGGGCTTTATGCTGATAAAATATATGCCTTCATTTTTTAGCTCTTGGACAACTTTGTAATATAGTCGCATGTTGCTAGTTACTACTGCTATTTCCGCCAAGGTTTTACTACTCCCTTATTTAAGGATCATAACTTTCTTCATATTGTTCTAACCGTTAGCCTATTGGTAAAAATTAATTTTGAGGAACTGTCCTTATTAGAATAATTTGTACAAGTATAATAGGCTCAAGTTCAACTTTAATAATATTTAATTGATCAAAATAAAATTTTTGACTCAGTATTTTTTATATTAAATTAGTGTAACATAAATAGAAAAGTTAAATCAAAAAAATGGAACTATTTGCACCTAATGAATATAAATATCTAATAAAGTTCAACTATTAACGTTATGGGTTATGCAGAATATATTAACAGCGGATTAGTAACCTAAAACTATTCTAATTGGTCTTGAAAATCGTAAAAAAGATGAATTAAGAATGACTCTAGAAAAAAGTAAAAAAACTAATTATCAAAGAATTTCGGCAGGAATTCCTATTCTTGATAACGCCCTAGATGGAGGAATACCTCTAGGCTTGATAACTCATATTTTTGGAGCCTCAGCAACTGGAAAAACTACTCTTGCCCTTCAATATGCATTAAATATCGCAAAGAATGGGATGAAAACACTCTATATAGATACTGAGTACGGGGTCCATCCTACCAGAGTGCTACAAATGGCCAATTCTAAGAAGCTTCTACAATTCCTAATTATAATTAGACCAAAAACTTTTGCTGAGCAATCTAGTTTTATTGATAAAATAGAATCTTTAATAGTTAAAGACGTAAAAATAATAGTCATTGACACCGCAACAAGATTATACAGAGCAGAATTAGAATCTCTTCCTAAAAATGTTGTCTTGAACCGTGAGCTTAACCGACAAATGGCAGAACTATTAAACTTAGCAAGCAAACATAAAATAGCGGTTATAGCAATCAATCAAGTTTCAGCGGAATCTAAAGAAAACGGAAACCAAATCAAACCCGCTGGTGGAAGTATCCTATCATACTGGTCATCATTGGATTTGAAAATGGAATACGTTGAAATGGGAATAAGACGCTTAATTATAGCTAAAAATATTGCAGAAACTGAAAAAACAATGATTAATTTATTATTAACAAAAAAAGGATTAAATCATCCGCAGTAAACTGCTGGAAGAAAATTTTTAAAAAAGTATAACTAATTAATAAAATTATATTTACTGGAGGTACCGTAATACATGGATATTTTACCTGCTATTATAATGGCGTTCTGGTTTATTTTGCCAGCATACGCAGCTAATGGACTTGCTGTGGTTTTTGGTAGAGGTCAAAGATTAAACAAGCCTTTAGATTTTGGGCGTAATTTTATAGATAATAGACGCATCTTTGGGGATGGTAAGACGGTTCGCGGCCTTATTGGAGGAACCGCGTTTGGAACCCTAATAGGTGCTTTACAATTTATCACTGGAGAACAAATAACGCTACCTTGGTTACTCTCTAATGCGCCAATTGGATTATGGATTTATATCGCATCATCTCTAGGTGCCTCTGGAATAATACTATACTTCTTAATTTATCAGTGGTTAACTTTCTCACCGTTACTCTTTATTCTAATGGGTTTACCGACTAACACAAAGACAATATTAGCCCCAACTATTTTTCAAGGTTTTCTATTGTCACTTGGTGCTTTGATGGGCGATTTGATAGGGTCTTTCATAAAGAGAAGGCTTAACCTTCAAAGGGGACAACCAGCACCAGTACTAGACCAATTAGATTTCGTAATAGGAGCGTTAACGTTCTCATTTATCGAAATCATGCCCTCCATAGAGATTATTATTATAATACTCGTTTTGACACCAATAATACATCTCATAGCAAATATGATTGGTTATAAATTAAAACTCAAAAGGGAACCTTGGTAATCTATTTCCCAAAAAGTTTTTCAAAAATAACCCATTTATTTATTATTCTTGTCTCGCGTATTAGAGCGAACATACCCGTCTTGAACATATTAATATGGTATTATATAACTTTTAATTATAGCAGAGCCAATTTTAAACATTGATAATGTGTACAAGATCAGAAAGAATAAGAACCATTACCCTATTAAGATTTAAAAATATGAAAAAAGCCTTGCCACTAACTACGCGCCCAAGGGAATAACCATTGACTTTTCGGTATCAACATCCAATATAGCAGTATTATCGAAATCACTACAAATAATATTCCTATTATGAGTAACTTTGTGGCATAACTTGCATTATAAACGTGTTTTGTAGACTCATAAATCAATAAAAATCCTATGAAACCTACAAAAATAAGAGCACATGACAATAAAGTTTCTATACCGTATTGACCTTGCAGGCTAGTGTCAACTATCGATGCGCCTGTAGGATTACTAAATGAAGGAGTAGGATTTGTAGTTAGATAGTAGACCCCACCGCCCATGGCAAAAAGAACAATGCCCAGAATAATACCGAAAGCTATTAAGGGCGAAAGCCCAGGGGCCAACTTAAATTTCAATCTTTTCATTTAAATCCACCCATATTACAAATATTTGAATAGGGGCTAAGAATTTTTAACCATTCTAGCTTAAATAAATTCCCCTCCTATTAATGAATTATTAATTATTACACACGGGCAAGTTATTTTGAGTTTTCTTCTAGTATATGTATAGCAACTTCTCTAGCCCATTCTCCCGTGTTCTCATTTTCTATTACTTTTTTAAGATATTCTTGCCAGCTTACGTTCATTGATTTCTTCCAATCATCAAATTTTTCTTTAAGATTAAAGTATGCAGATTGGTGGTTTTCGCAGTAACCTGATTCTTCATATCCATTGAGATTACAAATGGGGCACTTCATTGAGAATCTTCTCCCTGTTGGGCTTCTTGTTTTCTTCCAGGACAATTCTGCCAGTTTATACACATGTTCCAAGGTTTCTTTCCAATGCGTCTAATACGGATTGTTGGAAAGTCACAATGTGGGCATTTTTTTCCTGTGGCTTCTATATCCCCTCTTTGGGGTATAGGAACGCTAAAGTTGCACGTCTTTGTCCAGTAATTGGAACATCCAACAAACCTTTTACGGGTTTTTCTGGAATAGGTTATTGTGAGTCGCCCATTCTCACAAACGGGACATATACCTATGATGCTTTGTTCCTTTCTTAAACTTATTATTGCCTCTGAAAGTCCTTCGCCGACTGCTTGTTCTTTTAACTTGAAATCCTTCAAAATTGGAGTAAGCTTTTCTACAGCATCAATGATTACTTCCTGTCTAGTACTTTTTTCTATTTCAATATCTTCCATTTCTTGTTCAAGTTCGCGGGTAAGTTCTACGGATAAAACTTCAGAACAATATTTTGAAAGTAAGCTAATTACCGAGAAACCAAGGGGAGTCATACTTATTCTTTCTCCCGTAACATATCCCCTACTATATAAAGTATCTATTATTTCTGCCCTCGTGGCTTTAGTACCTATGTGTTGATTTTCCATTAAAGATAGAACACTTTTTGGATTGAATCTCGGAGGAGGGGAAGTGTACTTATCGACGATTTCTATTAAATCTAATTTAATTTCTTGCCCTTCATTTAATTGCGGTAAAATCAATTCTTCACTTTTTACATAGGGCGAATAATATTTCTGCCAGCCTGGTTTCAAGATTCTACGCCCACGCAAGTAAAAAAGATGTCCATTAATATTTACTTCAACCTTTAAACTCTCTCGAATTGCGGGGTCCCCAAAAATTGCTAAAAATCTTCGGATTACCAGGTCAAAGATTTTTCTCTCGCTATCATTTAGTTTCTTTTCTGGTAGATTTCCTGTCGGATGAATTGGTGGGTGTGCTGGATCCTCTTTTCTACCTTGTATTGGAACAAGTTTTTCTTTTGATAATAATTCACGAATCATTTCAGAGTATTGTTTAATACTTGATAATGATTTCATAATAGCCCGAGTGTCAATTGATGGTGGAAATTTTTGGCTACTGGTCCGAGGATAAGAAATTAAAGCGTTAAGGTACAATCCTTCAGCTATTCTAAGGGTACGGCTGGGTGTGAATCTAAAGTTACTGTAAGCCTCGGATTGCAAAGTACCTAAATCAAAGGGCGTAGGAGGTCGATGAACTGATTTTTGGGTCTGAATTTGAGAAATTATACCTCTTTTATTATAGCATTCGTTTAGAGTCTTTTCCGCTTCCTTCTTTATCCAAATTTTTCTCTTTGAATATTCGAGGGGATATTTTTCGCCATTTATTAAAGCAACTGCATTAATATCCCAATAGGGTTTTGGAACAAAACTCCGAATCTTTTTCTCCCTCTCAGCGATAAAAGCCAAAGTGGGCCCCTGTACACGGCCAGTACTCAGGGCTTTATACATACCTGAAGCTTTTTTTAATGATAGTATCATCGCTCTGGAAAGATTGATACCGTAGATCCAATCTATTTCGTGGCGTGTACGACCTGCTTCTATTAACCCCCAATCAAGTGTTGGTGATAATGAATTAAAAGCTTCAGATAGGTCTTGTTTAGTTAAGGTCGAAAATTTCATTCTTTGGGCTTTATTCAGGCTTGATTCGCCACAAGCGTATTTTAAAACACTGTAGGCTATTTGGCTACCTTCTATGTCAAAATCTGTGGCAGAAATAAAATTTTTTGCCTCTTTTGCAAGTTTGGATATAATCTGTATAAAGTTTTTCGTATTTTTGGATATCTTGTTTATCATGTATGCGGGAACCCATTTTGTTTGAAATACGGGGTACGTCCAACCTTTACCCTCTTGAGTGACCGAATAAAGATGTCCAATAGCGGGGACTATTCTTATTTTCTGACCGTCTTTTTCAATATCATAATAGGTAACACTTTGCTCTTCATGTTTTATTGGTATTCCCTTATCATTTAAGGCCTCTGCAATACGTTTGGCAGAACTTGGCTTTTCAGTAATTAACAGTGTGTAACTCGTACTGTTACACCTCACTTGATTTTTTAACATATTTTTATATTAAAGATATGTATTGGGAGGGTGATTAAGTTAGGAATATTCATGAATATACTGGAATGTTATATATAACTTCTCCAAAAAGAGAAAGTGATGAATAAATTCCTAATTATTATCTAGAATTCATAAGATTTTAATATTTATTCTCAAGTTTTGTGGTTTATAAGTAAGATATTAGTTTCT
>NZ_JBRAKS010000041.1:0-17256 GCF_052745115.1 Candidatus Jordarchaeum sp. | reverse complement strand
ATCATAGAAGAGAACAAAAAACTATACAACAGGAGCTTTGTCTGAACATATGGTTCAAACTATTCTATCTTTGAAAACTGAGTCTTTTAAGTTTGTTTTAGTGGTTGCAAAACCTATGGTTGTTAGGGATCTGATTTTTCTTCTTATTTCTAATACTTGATGACGATAAATGTAGGGAGGAAAATTGTTTTCATCATCTGAAAAAGGGTTCTCAGTTACCCCTAAAAGCTTCATAATAACCCCTTTCTCTATTTTTCCTCCACTGATACTATAAACTCCTTCACCCATTTCGATTCTTCTGATAAAAACTATTGGAAGTTGAAGGCTTCCATGATACTTTTTAGGCACTATTTCAGCTAGAAACTCTAATTCTTTCCTATCAAAAGGAATCTGATCTCCATCCAGTGTTATAACATAGGGATTCTTAGAAGATAACAAGGATTCTAGGGTTTTATAGTTCCGAGGTAAATGGTCATTTATCTTATCTATTTCTCGTCGCCAAATATTAGAAAGGTGATCACTTTTCATAAAAATCTCGACCATAGATTCTAAACTGACCTCAAATTTTTACACTAGTTGGTATGCTTCAGTTTTACCTGGGATTTGAGTCTATTTGAACTTTGCTAGAACCATGGCGTGAGCCTTATCAAAAGGTTCTAGGTTTAAAACCTGTATGATTTCGAAACCTTTTTTTGTAAGCACTTTGGTTTCCTGTTTAAAAACCTCGCTAGGCTCCTTCGTCACGTCAACACTCTGTGCCTTTATGGCCAGCATAATATAGCCACCACTCTTCAGAAACATCTCCGAGTTATCGGCAAGAAGTTTAGCTTGTTCTGGTTGAGCAACATCAGAATAAACCACGTCAACATACTCGACAAGCATTCTGTACTTCTCTGGAAAACGAGCATCGGCAAGTATAGGAATCATATTCCTCTTGCCTTCGCATACCCTGACCAATTCCCTCATGACACGGGGAGAAAACTCCACACAGAAGACAACACCGTCAGCCCCCACAATATCTGCTACGTGACTTGAGGTGGTTCCCGAAGCCGCACCAAGATACAACACTTTGCTACGCTCTTCTAAGGGCACCCTCTCAATTTTCTTTAATATAGAAGCCGCCAATTTGCTTCGATAAGGTTCCCATAAACGGAACTCGTTTCCCTTATAATTGACTAGTTTCTCTCCGTAAACCTGAAATCCCGGCGAAATATTCCGTGTGGCGAGCCTTTTAATACCATCATCACCCACCGCCAAGAATATGCCCTTAAATTTTTCATGAGGTTCAACAATCAATCTGTTCACCTAGTCTTTTTCTTTTTACTTTTCACCTTACTACCACCCACTCTACCCTTTCGCCTAGCTCTAGGCACGAACTGTTTGGGTTTACGAGCAGGGGGATTAGGATATTTCGTTTTTATTTGTGCAATTCTTTGATTGATATCCTCCTTTAATTCTTCAGCCACATATTCCCCTGAAAAAGCATCAATGCGCGCAGCAATAGCGAGTTTTCCCGCGTAAATTCTAGCGATTTTGCCTCTCTGCCACCAAGGAGCTGTATTAATTTCGGGGTGTCGAAATATTACCCCATGTTTCGGTGGAGGAGCCCCGGTCTTTTTATGGCGGAAAAGTGCCTTCTCCGCTCCCAGTATCTGGGTAATGCTCGAAGGAAGACGAGCCAGTTCATTGATTCCACCTGATAGACTTATTAAACGCGCTCCTAAGAGAGGTCCAATGATACCATTAACATTGGGTGCGACTTCTTTCATCATTTCAGATATATATCTCTCAATCTCTCTCCTTAGTTCAAACAACCTAACAGTTTCTTCTGCGAATTCTCTTAGAATTTTAATATCGTATCCGGAGATTTCAGCACCCATAGATTTATCCGCCTCATTCACAATTTCCTCACTCAGCTTATCGGGAATTCTTGATAAATTCTCCAAGCTTTCCAAGGTATAATTTGATCTCAAACCGATTTCACTCACAATGCTCACAAAAGCGAGATGACTCGAAATCATTTTATCAAGCTCTGGAAAGTGCAAACTATACCATTCTCGAATCCGCGTTGAGAACAAATTAAGAATGTTATCAATATCATCAAGAGCAAATACTGCTTGCACTATCATCTTATCACGCTTTTCCCCCTCCTCCTTAATCTTGAGGCGGGTTAACTGGGTATTCACCTTCCAGAGAAACTTCTTAAAATCTGGCTCAGATACCCCTCTCCCGGCCCTATTGACATAATCCAGCAGATTTTTTCTAAAGATTTTAGCAATGCTTGATGGTTTCTCAAATTCTATCTTAACTTCCACCCTGTCTTTAAGATTTCTTGCCAAAACTTCGTCCTCTAAAATGAAAGTTACATCTTTATCCTGGAATGCTTCGAGAAGGGTTTCTAAATCTTCAATTACCAAGCCTTCCTGCAACTGAATAATTTTTTGTGCCGTTTCTGAAACATCTTCGGGAAAGAGAGAAAAGTTTAGCAGGTTTCCCTCAGGATCCAGTGCAAATAAACCAAATACACTTTCCGCTATGTAGACTTTCATTGTGTTCCCTTCCACACTATTGAAATCCTTTTAACCCATAACAACCATTTTTTCTGTGAATAGAGGAAATTTTAGTATCAAATGAAATTAAGATTGCTTCCTTAAGAAATTTGTTGAATTTATGAAGGGAGGCCTCGTATTGGCAAAGATTTCAGTAAGCTTATCAAAGCTAAAACTACGCAATCCAACCATGCTCGCTTCAGGAATAATCGGGATTTCCGGAAAACTCCTCCTGAGAGCTGCGAAGGAAGGGGCAGGAGCAGTGGTTACAAAGTCTATTGGTCCTGAACCAAGAAACGGATACATTAATCCTTGCTTGACAGAAGTTTTTAAAAATTCATACTTGAACGCTATGGGTTTACCTAATCCAGGTGTGAAGTTCTTTGCAGAGGAATTAAAGATAGCCAAAGGGGGAAAGATACCAGTTATTGCTAGTGTGTTCGGAGCCTCACCCCTGGAATTTGCTTACGTGGCATCAGAAATGGAAAAGGCTGGAGCGGACGCAGTGGAGTTGAATGTTTCCTGTCCGCATTCTGAGATCGCCATCATAGGCCAGAGTTGTGAACTGGTAAGTGAAACAGTTAAAGAGGTGAAAAAGACGCTAAAAGTTCCCATTTTTGTAAAGTTAAATCCTAACGTTACCGATATTGTAGAAATAGCACTTGAAGCCGAGAAGGCTGGAGCGGATGCCATAACCGCAATAAATACCTTAAGGGCAATGGCAATAGATATCAACACTTATAAACCAGTACTATCAAATCGGATAGGGGGATTATCAGGTGAAGCCTTAAGACCCATCGCAGTACGCTGCGTCTACGAAATTTACGAACACGTAAAAATTCCAATTATCGCGGTGGGAGGTATTCTGAACTGGAGCCATGCCATAGAACACATACTAGCAGGAGCCACAGCGGTTCAAATAGGCACCGGACTAGTAAACGGATTCCAGATTTTTCAGGAGGTATCAAAGGGGATAGAGAAATACTTGGAGGAAAAAGGACACCGAAGTATTCAGGAGATAGTAGGTATTGCGCACCGGGAGGGAGAAAAATGATTAACAAATCCCGTATTGTGAAAATTATAAAAACAAAACAAGAAACGCCAACCATAAAGAGCCTTTTCTTCTATGATGATGAAGCCTCGAAATCTAACCCAGGGCAGTTTTTGATGATTTGGATTCCGGGAATCGATGAAATCCCTATAAGTGTATCCAGCACGCAGCCCCCTGGAATAACGGTTAGACGTGTGGGAGAGGCTACGGATGCCCTCTGCAGTTTAGAGAAGGGTGATAAGATAGGGATTAAGGGCCCCTTTGGCAATGGTTTCACAATAACTGGTAAAAAAGTATTAGTAGTGGGGGGTGGAGTAGGGGTAGCCGTTCTTCTACCTCTAATTACCAGTTTGGTTGAGAATCTCAGAAATGTTACTGTTATTTTGGGCGCCAAAACCAAAAAAGAACTACTCTTAAGAGAACAAATAATGAAAAAAGTGGGTGTAGACCGGCTTATCATGTGTACAGATGATGGGAGCTCGGGTCTTAAAAAAATGGCTAGTGACCAGGCCACAGAAATGATTGAAAAAAACGATTTCGACCAGATTTATACATGTGGACCAGAAAAAATGATGCATAAAATATTTGAAGTAGCAGAGAAAAGGAGCATTCCTCTACAAGCTACCCTCGAAAGATATATGAAGTGTGGATTCGGTCTATGCGGAAGTTGCTGTATAGGCTCCTTTTTAGTCTGCAAAGATGGACCAATTCTAGACAGTAATCGTCTAAAAGAAGTTATGGACGAATTTGGAAAATTGCACAGAAACTCTTCTGGAAAAATTGAAGAAATTTGATTCAAAACACGTGGATATTACAGAAAGATAAAAGCTATAACCTACACAAGTATATTTAAGTGTGCAACATGGATGATATTAAACTTCTTCAGGGTGTAGATTCAATTAAAATTAAGAATGGGGTAAAAATGATAAATGAGAGCGGCAATCTAAACCACTTTATTTTCAAAACTCAGAGATTGCTGAAATGGCTTGAAACAGAGGCTAACATTGATAAAGCTCTGAGCAACAAGGGGGGACCAGTCGAGCAGAGAAAACTCACCTTAGAGTGCACTAAACAGTTAATTCAACTAATTTCGTCCATAAAAGAAAACTCAACCAACAAGTACCCTGAAAAAATATTGGAAATAGAAGAGAGCTACAACTCTGCCACCGAATCTCTACAAGCCTTTAACAAAATAATTGGTGATGATGATTTAAACGCAGCTCGTGCATTTCATTTAAGCCAAGACTCCCTATATCAAATGTTAAATAAGGTATCCAAATTCGTTCAGATAGTTAAACCGGTTGACGAACACCCTCTAATTTTAAGAATCCTAGAACTAAAGCAAAAAGTAGAGGATTTAGAATCAGAAAGATATCAATTACTAGCTGAACTCCACAGAGTAAAAGGGGGAGAAGAAGCAATTTTTGAGACACCACTTCAACCCTCTTTTATTACTTCCTCAGACAGCCTCCTACAAGAAGTACAAAAGCTCAGAGCAGAAAAAACAATGCTAGAACAACAACTAAATGAGCTAAGAGGTGGAGAAAAGTCCAAGGCCTACCAGAGCCTATTGAAAGAAAACAACGAACTCAGAGAAAGAACCGCCCGCCTAACCGAAGCCCTTAGAATCACCAGGACACGAAACGAAAACCGGTTCAAACAACTACTACAAGAAAGAGACGAATGGCGAACCAAATCCTTGGAAAAAACAGTACGCAGCATAGAAGAAACAATGTACGAACTGCGAAACCAACTCGAAGCCCTAAAAAAAGAGAACCAACAATTAAAACAAAAACTGAACCTACGCCCCCAAAAAGCAGAAGAGGAAGAACACCAGGCAGAAGACCAGAAATACGACTTCTACTACGCGTAAAACCCCAGAATTCTAAAAACTGCAATAATATGTATTAAATGGCATTCTATTTTTAAAGCTAAAAAAATTTACAACAATTAAATTAAAATACTAAAAAAGATAACAGAAATCTTTCAAGTAATAAAGAACAAAAAGATGTTTTAAATCCAATCACTAACCATGTCTAATAATGGAGGAATAAAAATGTACACATCCTTTTGGGAAATCATTTACGACAGCATAATTCTAGTAATCGTATTCTTATTCGTATTCGCAGTAATAGGCGCAGGAGAAATGCTCAGAAAAAAGAAAGGCCTAGATCCGGGTTTCACACGAAAAATGATTCACTTTTTCGCAGGAGACGCCATACTATTCTGCCCATTCTTCATAAACCCACAAATAATACCAATAGTCCCACTAGTGATGGGAATCCTAATTTTCTTCTCCTCACCAAAATCGCCAATTCAAAGCATGAAATCGATGTTCGAAGTAATGGCAAGAGCTGAAGACTATGCAGCAGGCCACATCTACGGACCACTATACTACATCATCTCAATAGGCATCCTAGTAGCCATATTCGCTTTCCTCGCAGGAGGCGCCTACTGGCCCCTCTTCACCATAGCAGCAGTAGGACTATTCAGCCTATATTATGGCGACGGTTTAGCCACGGTTATTGGTGAGAGGTGGGGGAAACACAAGTACACTATTAGAGGATGCACTAGAAGTATTCAGGGTTCGCTAACTATGTTTGTAATGACTTTTCTGTCAACCTTTCTAGTAATATTCTACTTTAACTTCTTTGGATTCTGGCCCAGCTTTCCGGCAAACCAATGGCTATCAATCTGGTTGTTATACTATATAAGTCCTATTTTTGCTAACTATCTCGCCTTAACTGTAATTCTGTCAACGCCTCCAATTGTTCCGGAGCTCAGTTTAATTTTAATTGTGGGAATAGTTGCTGGAATAGTGGGAGCGGTGGTAGAGGGGTGTGCTGGAAGACAGTTAGACAACATTTACGTACCAATGATTGTCACCGCGGTAATCTTTGTTCTGGTCTTCCTAATGTTTCCAAACTACATTTCGGTACTATCCCTTAACCTCGGTAATCTATTCCCTTTCTTGTGAACCTATAATGATGTGAAATCAGAAAACAAGGGTGCACGAAGTAAAAATAAAGGTGGCAAAAGCCTTTTTGCTACCAATCCTCTTTTTCTTTAGCAAGTTAAAAAAACCCCCATACGCTTACGCGTTTTAGACAAAGGACGAAAATCTAAAGTTTTTCATGGCAACCTTCATACGCTGAAGCGTCTTAGGCAAAGGATGAAAATCTTTAGTTTTTCATGGGAAAATAAAAAGAAAACCATTCCTTTTACTAATAGGCATCCTCATCCTCCAGAATACCCGCTTCTCTTGCGAACGCACCATACCCCATTTTTATTAATACTCGGGTACTTTTATTGAGTAGGAAGTCGATCCAGATATCTTCGGTTGGTTCATTGTAGAATTTTCCGAATCTTTTTGCATATTGTTTTTCATCGTTGCTAGAAACTAATTTTTGAACTGCGTTTTGTGAGAATGCTATTTCAACATCGGCTGCGTTTGCTTTGCCAGTTCCGATTCTGATGCCGTCATCCGTGCGTAGGACATGGAAGGCTTCTAAAGGCGGTTTTTCGTTTTCGAATTCTTCAAGCGTGCTGAATAGGGAGAAGTCTATAAGGGAGTCGTTTACGAGATCTACGAATATGTTTGGATGGTTGTCGAGGTATTTTATGAATTGTTGGCCTAGGGATAATTCTTCTAGATTTTCTTCTATTATTTTTTCTTTTGTATAATTGTTTAGTAGGAATTCGGTGATGTCCATTACTTTTAATCCAATTCCGTTAGCTCCATCTTCGAGATTTGTTTTGCAGAATGGGCAGGCGCTGACTAGTACTTCTGCTTGGGTTTTTACGGCCTCAGCCAGTCTTTCTTTTGATATTTGCAGTGCTATGTCTGGGAAGGCTTTTTTTACTCCGCTTCCTGCGCCGCAGCAGTGAGCGTATCTGCGGTTTGTTTCCATTTCTACCAGTTCAACATTGGCTGTGGCTTTCAATAGGTTACGGGGATCCTCAAATATGTTCATGTGTCGGCCGAGATGGCAGGGATCGTGGTAGGTGACTTTGATTTTTTGGGGGCTGGCGAATGCTATTTTGTTTTGATTTGTGAGCTTTTTAAGAAGCTCGGTAACATGCATTAGTTTTACTTTGGTTCCGTTCCAGAATGGAGCGTAATCCTGGGAGAAAGTTCTGTAGCATCCTGCACAGGAGAAGACTACGGTCTTTGCTCCGATTTCATGAATTTTTTCAATGTTGTGTTTAGCGAATTCTTGGGCGGTTTTCACGAAGCCGGTTCTAAATAGGGTGGAACCACAGCATCGCTCGTCATCTAGAATGGTGAAGTTTACACCAGCTTTGTGAAGTAGCTCTACGGTTGAATTTGCTATTTCTTGTCTGCGGTAGCTTGAGGTGCATCCCACGTAGTAGACCACATCCGCTTTTTCAGGTATAGGAGCAGAGTTTAGGAATTCTCGTCTTTTCCGGTGGTCCTCGCCGTAGGGATTAAATTTTTCTAAAACGTTTTTCTCTATGCTGGCGTGTGAGTCTAGGAAATAGCCCGAGTTAACCAACTCTTTTCTGAGACACTCCATCATGGCGGGAACATCGATTCCGCCCTCAATGGCTAAGCAGGTTTCTTTACAACTGGCACAGGTGAGGCAGAGATTAGCCCACTGTATAATGTTTGAATCAATCTCAAGTTCCCCCTCTAGAAGCTTTTTTAGGATAATGATTCTTCCCCTGGCGCTGTATGTTTCAAAGCCCAGAAGATTTCTAATCGGACAGGGCATAGAAATGTGTTTCTTTGCTGTGCTAATTTTTACGGAGTATGCACAGTCACCACAACGACCACACTTTTCCATTTGATTTATATAGTCGGCTAAGCCATCGAAATTCATCCTCAACCACCTCACAAATCAAACACCGTAGGGTGTAGAATATTATTAGGATCGAGAACTCCTTTAATATTTCTCATAAGATTGTGAAAGTTGGGGTTCACCTGCGTGAGACACTCCTTCTCCCACAAGGGTCCACACCAGTAGGGTACTGCTCCCCCAGTGGAAAGCTCCATTTGTTTAATCTCCCCCCAAACTTTTTCCATCAATTCTTTATTTTTCTGGTCACCCATAAAGAGAGTAATCCAACCAGTGCAGTAGCTTCTATCCACACCGAGCGCGCTAATAATCCAGTTCATACCTTTGCCTTTAACACCATACTTCCCAAAAATTTTGAGAGCACCCTTAATAGTTTCAGGTAGAGTGGAGATAGGTCTCAAATGGCAGGTATTATACCAAAAACCGGAATCAAAAAGAGGCTGAACCATGTTGAACATATCGGTCCAATGAGCCTTGGAAAGAAATGTGCCCAGAGAACGCCCGTCTTTCTTGGCTATTTGATCTACTATTTCTTTCTTCTTATTGGCAATCTCCTCATCCTCTTCCTCGATAATTACAGCCAAAATACATTCCAAACCTTCCCAGAAATCAAGATAAGAATTAGCTAAAAGATCAATAGAATTCCTATCTCCAAGCAAAACAAGTTCTTCAGCCAGCTTCTTCCGCTGCAACTCATGCATTACTTTTGCGCAGTCCTCAATACTTTCAAAACCATAATCAGCAAAAGCCACCCCATTTGGAGTGTAATAAACCTTAAGGGTTGCTTCGGTTTTCACACCAAGCGTCCCATGATCACCCAGAAACAAACCGGTCAAGTCATTAAAAGTAGTATAGCGGGCAAAAATCTTTGCCTCAGGGTTCCAACCACTACCCGTTTTAATAATCTCACCAGTAGGAAGCACAACCTCTAGCCCAACCACGGAATCGCAAGCACCACCCCATTTACTAGCACCACAACCAATACTATTCCCACTCAACGAACCACCTACTGTTCCCGCGTTTCCACCATAAGGTCCCCTGAAGCCCAGTTTAAACCCTTTTTCCTTAAGCAAATGTATTAGTTCAGCCCACCTCAAACCAGCACCAACAGTAACCGTCATGGTGTCCTCATCAAGTTCCTTGAAGTAGTCCATACGAGTCAAATCGAGTAAAATCGCGTTGGGCACTCTGGGAAGGGCGGCACCATTGATGCTACTTCTAGCCCCCGCTGCAATAACTGGAATTTTTTTATCATTTGCAAGCTTCAAAATGTTTGAGACTTCTACTGTGCAACCCGGGCGAACTACAACCCCTGGAGAACCAAACTGAAATGGACTGGCGTCTCGACTATATGCCAAAAGATCAAGAATATTATCTCTAACATTCTCTTCGCCAGAAATTGACACTAACTCACTATACACTGTGTGGTGTGCTGCGCTCTCTAACAATAGAACACCTTCTATTCAGAAGTAATAAGCGGTAAGACTTCTGTAAGGCTTTTAATTTTTTTCGCTAAGTTATGAAGTAAATTCGCTTATTTTATGATTATACTCCAATATGCCATCTTTTTCGAATATATGTATCAAAATTCGAAACATGTTGAATTAATCTTGGACATCAGCAATAATTTTTAATAAGCACAAAACAGTGAAAACTGAATACTTTAATGCTCAAAAAATGGCATCAACCATTAAATTTAGTCAATTAGATGAAAGTAAGAGGAGTAAATAGCAATGACCATAGCAAACACCTCAAAAGACAAGATCTTTGTGAAAGACAAATACTCCGGTGAGCTTATACAGGAATTACCTGCCGATAATATGGAAACCTTGCGAGAGAAAATAAAGAAAGTATACAAACTTGAGAAAAAAATGGCAGAAACCACTTTTGATGAAAGAATAGACTTCCTAAGAAAGGTATCAAGAAGAATCAGGTTGAAAAGACAAAAAATCAAGGAAACTATCGCAAGAGAAGGAGGACTACCAATAAAATATGCCAATTGGGAAGTAGGAATGATCTCCCAAGGTTATCTACACGCTGATTGGCGAGCAGAAATGATTTCTGAACACAAAATACAAGCGATGCGAGGTGAAAGCAGAGTCTGTTATCATCCTCTGGGAACATGCGGTTCAATGACCCCGCGAAACACGCCCTTCAGCCTAACTGGTTGGGCCTTAGGAGCCAGTTGGTTAACAGGCAATCCCTGCATATTGAAGCCTTCAAGTGCGGTACCACTCTCCCCCCTACTGCTTCACGATATTGCTCAAGACGTAGCCGGCGATTTTCCAGTTGAAGCCTCTGAAGTAGTAGTAATGCCCGGAGATGCTGCAGCCACCGAGTTTGTAGCAAATCCGATGGTAAGCATATTCCTATTTTTCGGCAGCAGCCATGTCGGAAAGCAACTGTTTATTGATTATGCGGATTACTTGAAAGGCTGCCAGACTCCTCTACCCTTTGCATCCGGCTTTATGAACTACGGCAGGTTCAAAAAATTCATCTTCGAAATGGCTGGAAACGACGCAGGCATCATTCTTGGAGATGTGGATATTGACAAAGCCGCAAATTTTGCAGTTAAAGCCGCACTAACAAATAGTGGTCAACAATGCTTCAGCATGAAAAGAATACTCATTCATGAAACAATATTCGACGATTTCGTAGAATCAATGATAAACCATACTGAAAAGCTGAAGATGGGCAACCCTCTAGACCCAACAGTAGACATCGGACCATTAGGCTCAGAGAAAATCATGCTAATGATTGACTTCATGGTGAAAGACGCTCTAAACAAAGGCGGCAAACTCTTGTTTGGAGGCGAACGCCAAGACCCATTCTACCTGCCCACAATAATAAGATTCGAGCGAGAACAAGTAATGAACAACGATCAGGACAAGTTACCCTTTATGTGGGTTGAAGAAGCGTTTGGCCCCGCACGCAGCGTAGTACCTTTCCGAGATGAAGATGAGGCAATATTACTTGCCAACAGTACCCCCTATGGAATGCGCGCGTCGATATACTCAGACGACTTGGATAAAGCCAACAGAGTTGCTCGAAAACTAGAAACCGCAGGAGTATTCATAAACACCCAACCCGGGCAAGTAGATATCTCAATGAAAATGGGAGGTTACAAAGACTCAGGATTCCCACCTGGCGCACGCTATATCATCCATCACATGGTGCGCGAACAGTATATACATGTAGAGGACGCGTTTCACGAAAAGGAAAAAGGGACAGAGGAAGAAGAATAAAAATAAATTTTGAAAAGATTGCCAAACTGAATTTATATACGCTAAACTTGTGCTGCGCTTGTGAAGTTGGGAAGGGTACTGTTCTCTTTTTTCCTTCCCAACTTACGTTTTTTGTTTTAGGCGGTGTAGCTCTCCTACTCGTCCATGGCTTCATTAATACTATGGGTTCTTGGAATCGTACAATAAAATTTGACATTGAGAAGACTTTATTTTGTATGAATTCTTTATTTGAGGGGGATAAAAAATTATTTTTTAATTTCTCTTGAACCAGTTTGAGGTACTTTCATTTTCATAAGATATATATAAGAGAAAAGTTTAAAGTTAAGGTTAATATTTAGTTAAATAATTTGCTTGGAGGGATAAGAATTGGAGTGTGATCAGGAATTGACTTCTGAAATTAAAAAGTTTCTTGTCAATCAGGGAGCTGACCTTGTGGGTGTTGCTCCTATTTCTCGATTTGCTGAGTGTCCTGAAGAAACACATCCGCAACATTATATGTCGGACGCAAACTGTGTGATTTCTTTCGGAATGAAGATTATGGATGGTGTATGTGATGTCTGGGGGGAGTATAACCAGCCACACAAGAGTATTGCTCCATATCTGTTCTACGGCTATGGCTTGTTAAACTTTGACATGTCTCGAATAGGAAACCTTGCAGCAAAACGATTGTTAGAATTCAGAGGCTACAAATCCCTCATGTTTCCTCCAACATGGATGATATCTCAGTATCGATTTATTGAAAGAGCTTTGGAGCCTTACGTTACTTTTATGGCGGATTTTTCTCATCGTCATGCTGCTGTAGCCGCGGGGTTGGGAGAGTTTGGATTTAATGGGTTAGTGTTGGTTCCTAAGTTTGGTGCTCGTGTGCGCTTTAATTCAATTATTACTAATGCTCCCTTGGTGCCGGATCCTATGTATAATGGTTCAAAGTTGTGTCAGCCAGAAAAATGTGATTATAAGTGTGTTAGGGATTGTCCAACGGAGGCTTTAACTCTTGATGAGACTTTTACTGTGAAGATTGGTGATAAGCAGTACGAGTATTCTAAGCCCAATAAGGTGCGATGCATTATGGGCATATATGCCATGGTGCGGGGAACGGGAGCGAGGACGAGGAAAAGATTGCCTCCCCGGGAGAAGAAGAAGATTACTATTGAGGATTTTGTGCAGGGACGCAAGGGTGTTGGGGCTTTTGATCAGATGTTTCTGGAGGATTGTCGGGGTCTTATTTGTGGAGATTTCTGCGGTAAGTGTCTTCATGGCTGCCCCGCATACAAATTCTACAAGGAATAACTCTTCCTATAGTATTCTCTTTTTATTTTCTCGATTTATATTATTGAGTTGAAACATTGGTTCTAGGTTAGGAAAAACTGTTGTACATGGTTACGGTTTCAAAAAGCCTTTAATATTGTCGCGAAGTGACGCCCAAAAAGTGTGTTTTGTTATTGGCGGGCTGAGGTTTTCGATACGATTTATTCTGTAGTATGCTGGTGGGTGGGGGTCGAATGCTAGCCATTCTAGTCGTCTATACCTTCGATAAAATGGTTCCCTTTTGTAAACTGGTAGCAGTCTTTTGTAGGCTATTTTTTTCAATCCTTGGGCTAATGATTTAGGTTTTCCGATGTATTTTACTGCGTCCAAGTCGCAGCGTGCTTCGAAAACTTTTCCTAGTGCGATAATAAGTGCAAGGAAAGCAATAAGATACACGAAAAAGCCAGTGTATCCCAATCCGACTATGTAGGGGGCAAATATGTAGAAGCGGAGTATAAATTCGAGAATGATTAATCCGAATAATACTATAGGGTCATGATTTTTCAGGTGACTCAACTCGTGGCCTATGACACCTATTAGTTCTTCTTCTTCGAGTTGCTGCATAATACCAGTGGTTATGATCATGGCTCCTAGTCGTGGTGAAGGACCCATTGCCGCAGCGTTAGCCACCTCGGTGTTTGCTACAACGATTTTGGGCATGGATAGTTTAAATCTTTCTGCCGCTTTTTTAACAAGTTGCCAAACATTCACAGTTTTCACTGAAAGCCTATCTGGCTGGCAGTCAATACCGTAGTCAACAAATATTTTTTCTGCTAACTCGCAGGTAACCTTCTTGCGCGCCGAAACTATGTCGTTATAGATTTTTTCTCTTATTTCAGGAATCTTTTTTACGTTTGTTTTCAAGAATCTTTCATACTCTTCCATGGTGAGACTGTACTGTAAAAGAATAACTTCCGGTCTGTCTTTGGTGACTACCCAGTCACCCCTTGCAGCCAACCTACCTGAAAAAAGGGCGAATAACAGCAAAACAATTCCCAAAAGTAACGGTCCATAGTTTTGAAACACGATGAGGAATACGTAGCTTAGTGCTATGAAAATGAAAAATATTCCATACATACTCCGGGAGAAAAGAATATCAACCCACCTATTGGCCTTGGGTGATTCAGGAACCATCTTCTCCCCTTGTATATACGCAAAATAAAGGCTCATATTAGCCATCTGTTCTTCAAAAACCTGCACCATTAGAAGCGTGTCTTCATACAGTTCATCTTGAAAACTCTTAGGGATATCTGGGCTGCTGGACCTCATAATCAACTTAATGGGAACAGTCGCTTCAACTGTGACTTCAATATACTCTCCTGTTTTAGGTATGAAAACCTTGTAAGTCAAATAGTTCTTGCCATCCTCAGTGTATGACTGTATTTCTTTAAAGTTGCGATAACTCTTGTATCGAGAAAGATAATACTTTTGTAAAAATTCTGGAAGAAAACGCAAATTTGCCGGCACAAGCTCAGTATCAATGGTGTATTCTACCACGCTTTGTAGATCGCATCTTCCTGTCAAAATACTTCACCTTGAAAAAGACAAGCCCTACTCCGTAAATAGTTCTTATATTTTAAAAACAAGTGTGATATATATCTTTTTCACAGTGAATTCCAAAAATATTGATATAAAAAATAAAATAATTTAAAAAATATAGGAATTAAGAAATTACTCAGCTTCTTTAGTCAAGTCTAAAACCTTGATGACTTTGTGCCCTACAAACGGTAAATCAGCAATTGTCTTGACAACTTCTATCTCTGATTCAACACCCATCTTTTCCTTTAGCGCACTCTTAACCTCTTTAACGAACTTTTCTTGATCCTTAATTTTTGTTTGGTCAACAGCTAACTTCATTTTCAAAATTTCCATGGGACCTTTCTTATACTTAAGAATAGTGAAATATTCAGTAAATCCAGGAATATCACCCAGAGCATTCTCTATCTCTGTGGGAAAAGTTTTTGTACCCTTAATATTTGTTGCAAAAGCATCTCTACCAAGCAGTGTCCACCTTGAATGGGTTCTACCGCAATTACACTTCTCCAAGTCTTGGATAGTCATGTCTTCGGTTCCCCACCTTATTATGGGAAGAGACTCAGAAAAAAGATTAGTAATAACACACTCACCCTTCTCTCCTTTTGCTAAGGGCTCACGAGTTTCCAAGTCGCAAACATTGGTATAGAAAAGATCATCTAGGCAGTGATTACCCACATGAAACTCACAGTCCCCATAATACCATAAAGGCTCCGCTATACCACCCGAATCAAAAATATTCTCTGAAGCTATTCCAGTTTCTTTTTCTATCCGTTTTCTAACTGCGGTTGTGAGTACATCACCGTATCCCGCATCAATCAATTTGCAGCATGAGAAAACATCTCTTGGATCCTCGTTCATACTCTTTGCCGCTTCTATGATAGAGTATAGTGATATGTTTGGACTTGCGTAGACATTTGGTTTTAGAGTCTTCATTGTCATAACGTGTTTTTTTGATATGAAGGGTAGTGGATATCCACAATCAATGAGAACCGTCAGTCCCATTGCATCCATTGCGTAGAATAATTGTGACGCATAGGCGTGCCACCTAGGTCCTACCATGAAGAAGACGTCTCCCGGTCGGTAACCTTTCATCCATTTCAATCTACTATCCTGCTCTGAGGATATTTGTCGGTCATGCCAAGAGTAGGCGTATACGGTAGGAACACCGGTGGTTCCAGTTGAGGCTGCAATATTTAGTATTTTTTCTCCGAAGTCAATTGCGAGTAATCCTCCGAATGGATCTCCTGTTTGTTGAAGCCGTTCCCGTATTTCATCTTTGTACAGTATTGGAAGCTTGTTGAAATCGTCTATGGTTTTAACATCTTCTGGTTTTATTCCTGCCTCCTTAAAGCTCTTCTTGTAATGTTCGGCATTACTATAAGCGTAGTTTACCGCGTGGATCAGTTTTTTTGTTTGCAGTTCTTCTATTTCTTTTCTGGGCATGGTTTCGATGATAGGGGTCCAATATTTTTCTTTTTCACTTTTTGCCATATTAAAAACCTCACATTTTTTACTAAAACATCACACTTCTAGGGTTCTAGAAGGATTCTGGTGTGTGTTCTCCCACAGTCACAGGGATCTCTTACCAGTTTGCCTTTGATTTTTGACACATACCTAAGAATTGGAGATTGCTTCTTCGGATATGTTTGTAATCACTAAGTTTCCTACCCCGTTCGAATCTATTTCGCCGGTTTTAGAATCCACTGTTTCCACTATGAAGTGGTCTTCCCACAGGTGTAAACCGTTACAATTTTCACACTCCATGGCGAAGAAGTGGTTGTCTTGTATATCCAGCATGTTTAAGTGGATTCCACCCCAGGTTTCTTTGAACCCCTTTCTCAGTTTTGATTTTAGAACCGGGCTATCATATCTTGTTCTGTGTATCACTATTTGGGGATTAAACGCTTCTTTGGGTGTTTTTCCCTCTTTCTCGACCTCTTTAGCCATCAGTTTTGCTACATCGGCAGTGGTGATAATTACTCTGGGTTTGAAAAGGGTAGCTAGGTAGGTCATTCTGGGAATATCCAACAGGGATAAAGTGCATTCAAGGGGAATTGCTGTGAAGGGGAATTGATTCTGTACAGTTGATTGAGAATGCCATCCGCTCTCTAAAACTCGAACTATCAATTCCCACATGCTTGCTTGGACCTCAACGATGTCTCCTCTTACCATTCCGGACATTACCAAATGTCTAATTAATTGCTCTACTACTGCTTGTCTGTCATAATGGGTCATGCCGGTGAGTATTAGCGGTGGTTCAACCATTGTTTCGGGAGGATGAGCAATAAGCCACAGTTTTTCTTTTGACACGCAGAGTCTTCCTCCATAGATATCTTCAATGGTGACCGCTTTTTTCATATCTTCTCGAGTTATCGAGGGTAGTTTCTTCATGTCTTCCAGTGATTTTATGTCACCTGGTTTTATGCCAGCTTCGTCGAACTTTTTATGATGCAGTGTTGAGTTACTATACACATATTGTACCTGTCTTTTCAGTTTCTCTTCCTGAAGTTTCTTCAAATCTTTTCTGGACATGGTTTCAATTTTACTTCTCCACAATTTCTTCATAACCCCATTAAATTTTTATAGGAAAAGCGTTAACAACTATTTATACTTTTTGTTTTATAATAAAGTTTTAAAAATTACCTTTTATTCAAATAAAAAATAAATAGAGTACATAAAAACAAGTAACCATTGTAGAAATCATAGACATTTGTCACCCCCCCTCTTTAAATTTCTTTTCCGAGTTT
>NZ_JBRAKS010000040.1:0-17333 GCF_052745115.1 Candidatus Jordarchaeum sp. | reverse complement strand
TGAAGATTCTCCAGCCCTCAAACTGGTCGAAAAATCAATTAAAAAAATTGATCCAGGTGCTAAAATTTATCAAGTATATTCCAGCGGAGGATCCGACGCAAAATTCTTCCGAGCAATAGGGATACCTACAGTACTCTTCGGACCCGGACAGCCAGAATTAGCACACAGCGCAAATGAAAGAATTATAATAGAAGATTTGATTAAAGCGGTAAAAATCTATATTACTGGCATCTTAGATTGCCTTGCACTGGATGATAAATGAATTTACTATATTTCCCTCCTCTTCCTATTTTATTAATAAAATTAGTTCAAAAATGAAACAATTCTATAAAAAATGATTAAAAATTTAATAAAAATTTTTTAAAAATAATAATAGGTATCATACCAATAATTATAAAAAGAAATACTGAATTTTCTCTCCTAAAAATTAACTCCGTTAAAGAGTAGGGGATAAATTAATGTCAGAGTGCATTTCCAAAGATGTAAAAACTACTGAGAAAGCACTAAGAACCAATCTTGAAAGAGGGCTGTCTTCTAAAGAGGCAGAGAAACGCTTAGAAAAATATGGGCCCAATATCTTGGTAAAAGAGAGAAAAATCAGCTTTCTAACTATTTTTAAGGAAGAAGTCACAGAACCCTTGATACTTCTACTAATCGGCGTTGGGGTTCTCTATAGCATTTGGGGCGAACTGAGGGACGCTATAACAATTATCATAATTATATCCCTTCTAGTTTTCGTGGAGGTATGGAATGAGTACCGGGCCAAGCGCTCAATAAGTGCTTTGCAAAGATTAGCAGCACCTACGGTTCTTGTATTAAGAAACGGAAAATTAACTGAGATTCGCACAACAGAAATAGTCCCTGGAGACGTTATACCAATGGTTGCCGGTCAACGCGTTCCTGCAGATCTGAGACTCGTAGAAACTTATGGATTATCTGCAGATGAATCATCACTCACAGGGGAGTCGGTACCCGTTTACAAGGATGCGCGACAAGTGCTGGCAAAAGAGACTGAGCTAGCGGAGAGAACTAATATGGTTTTTGCGGGTACAATTATTACTAGCGGTGAGGGTAAAGGCGTGGTCGTCGCTACGAGTGTAAATACTGAGCTGGGTAAAATCGCTGGAATATTGGAAGAGGTGAAACCGCCTAAAACTCCTCTCCAGCTTGCCATGAAGAGTCTCGTTAAATGGTTAATATGGGTTGCTTTGTTCTTCAGTGCCCTAATACCCGCTCTCACTTTTCTGAGAGGCCAACCATTGCTGGAAATCTGGATCAATCTTATCCTTTTGGGGGCTTTCCAGGGATGGGTTCCTTACTGGTTCGTGGTATACCTGTATGAACCATTGGGGTACATCAGTCTATCCACCATTCAAGGAGCGATTAACTCCTTTTTTGGTCTTAACCCGGTTCAACGAATCGAGCAGCTTATTTTGACAGGCTTATCTTTAGCTTTCGTCACGATACCCGAAGAGTTGCCCATTATAATTACTATGGTATTGGGTTTAGGAGCCTACGCTCTTTCCCGAAAGAATTCAATTGTGAGGAAACTCAAAGCAGCTGAAACACTAGGAAGCGTTACCGTTATAGCCACGGATAAGACTGGAACCATTACTCAGAACAAGATGAGCTTAAAGAGTATCTTTTCTGATGGGAATCTAACAGAAGAACTCACGCCGAAAAATTCCAATCAAATTTTGGAAGCAGGATTACTATCAAGTGAGGCATTCAGCACTATTAAAAGTGAAAAAGCGGTTTACCGAAATCCCATGAGTGCGGCAATTCTTGAAGTCGCCAAGAAAAACAAAGTTAACTTAGACCAATTACAGGAAAACTATCAGATCAAAGAGAAGTTTGTTTTTGACCGAGATCGGAAGATGGAATCCTTCATCTATCAAACAAAGAAAGACAAGGAACTATACATTTTTTCTGCCGGTGCACCAGAATCAATCATCGACCGTTCCTCAATGAAATTGGAGAATGGAAAAGAGATCGACTTCATAACGGCGGAAAAAATGAAGATCAAAGAAGTTGTATCCGAAATGGCCGGCAATGGGGAAAGATTAATCGCGGTAGCCTACAGAAAACTTTCCCAAAACGAAGAATTGAAGATGGAAAAGGTGGAAAGAAACCTAGTGTTTATGGGTGTAATGGGCTTCATCGATCCCCCGAGACCAGAGGTTAAAGATGCCATACTCTCGTGCAGAAAAGCGGGAATAAGGGTAGTGATGGTTACCGGTGACCATCCTCAAACCGCAAGAGCGATAGCCTCAAGTGTGGGAATTAGCACCGAAGCAGGAGTCCTCACTGGAGCCGATATTACCGGAATGAGCGATAGAGAATTGGAAAAAGCTGTGAAGAATATTTCGGTTTTTGCCCGAGCAACCCCTGAACACAAACTAAGAATTGTAAGAACTATTAAGAAACTGGGTGAAGTGGTCGCGGTGACTGGAGACGGAATCAATGATGCTCCGGCTCTCAAAGAGGCGGAAATCGGGGTCGCCATGGGTATTAGGGGCACTGATGTGGCTAAGGAAACTGCGGACATGGTTTTGGCGGATGATAACTTTGCAACTGTGGAAACTGCGGTGCGTGAGGGACGAAAAATGTATGATAATCTCAGAAAGGGTGTACGCTACTATCTCGGGGTAAAGGTGGCGTTGGTGGCGATTTTCATACTACCTATTCTGCTGGGTATACCCTTACCCTTCGTTCCCATTCAGATTATAGTGTTGGAGCTGTTCATGGACCTTGCTGCGTCTGGAACCTTTGTAGCGGAACCCGCAGAATTTGACGTGATGACCAGACCTCCACGTGATCCCAAGGAGCGATTTCTTACAAGAAGTCTACAGGTAAATATTTTTCTGAATGCCATATCACTGTTCGTAGCGGTTTCGATATGCTATTTGCTTGTCTACTATCAAACGTTAAACCTCACCACGGCACAGACAGCAGCTTTTGCGGCTTGGATTCTTGGACACATTTTCTTAGCGTTCACTTCGCGTTCGGAGAGAGAATCACTCCTCAGCCTAGGATTATTCTCAAATAAGGTGATGGTGGCCTGGGCGATACTTGCATTAGGTGCGCTGATTATTGCAACAGTTTTGCCCGTGTTACAGGAGGTTCTAAATCTTACCTTCATAGACCTGTCAATCTGGATTCTAGTATTTGCTGTAACATTTGTCTGCACATTCTGGCTAGAGGTCAAAAAACTGGTTCAATTCAAATTGGTTGAAAGAAGATTAAGAAAAGAAGAGAAGAGAAGAGAAGTGAAAATTAATATCTTCCCCAATTATTTCTATTTTTTTATTCAAAAATTCAGATAAACTAAAAGTTCCTATATACTTAGTGATTAGAATGAATCTGAATGTAGAACAACTGGTAAATAAACCCATGAATATTGGCGAATTGGGCGAGAAGGAAATACGAGAAATCGTTTCAAAGGTTACACCTATTCTGGAGAAGGAACCTAAACTGGTTAAATTTGACGTGGATAAAATTTTATTTGTTGGAGATACACATGGCGATCTCGAATCCACAACACCCATTGTACGCCGCTTCCTCAAAGAACAGTATGATGGAGTAATCTTTCTCGGCGACTACGTGGATAGGGGTTTAATGCAGATTGAAAACATAAACTATTTACTGGCACTTAAACTGCTTCACCCAGAAAAAGTGATTCTTCTCAGAGGAAATCACGAAACTCCCCTAGCAAATCGTTACTACGGATTCATAGACGAAGTTGCAAGCAACTTCTCAACCGAATTCTATAACGTATACTCCAAACTATTTTCCTATCTACCCTATGCTTCCTTAGTTAATGGTGAAATCCTGTGTTTGCACGGCGGTTTAGCTAAAGGTCTCGCCACAGTTAAGCAAATAGAAGACCTCCCGATAGAGGTTGAAGTCTCAAACCCTATACTTTTTCAATTACTGTGGAATGATCCCCGGGAGGGCATAAAGGGTTTTACTCCCAGTGACCGCGGTGATGGCATTTTCTTTTTTGGAAAGGATGTCTACGAAAATTTTGCAAAAAACAACAGTATAAAGTACTTGATTAGAGCTCATGAGGTTTTCAGAAACGGTTTTCACTGGTATTTTGATGATAGCATACTGAGCTTGTTCTCCGCAAAGCAGTACACAGTCCCAGTGGCAGCAAAAATAGCCGAACTAACACCTCAGGGAGATTTAACCGTAATACCGGTTTAGAGCTTAGAGCTCTTTATAATCTCACACTATAGCGATGGTTTATTTTAAATGACAGCAAAGGCAATCACCGGCACACCTGGAAAACCAACCGAGGAATCCGAATAACCCAAAACCACGCCATCCTGTAATGCTCTTATAGTATCCCTTAGCTTCCCAAAGGCGTTATATACTCTAGCCACTGATTGACCCTTTTTAACAAAATTTCCAGGCTCAATGAGAAATCTGACAACACCGCTAGCAGCGCTCAGCGGCCGATGTGAGTACCTGAGAACTTTCTCCCGAAGGAATTCGGGGATTTGATAAGTGAATTTTTCACTCATAGGTTTAACCATTCCCAGATAATCCAAAATGTTCAGTATAGATTTTACGCCATACTCTACATTTTCCTCATTAACCACATAAGACTCTCCTAATTCCAGCGTCAAGGATGGGATCCCGTGCCGATTAAAACTACCGGAAATAGTTTTTTCCATATGCTCCCTTTCATAAGCTTCTTTCTGCTCACTAACAATCAAGAATCCAGTCATTTTACTAAAAAGCTTCATTTTTTCATAAGTCTCTTTATCACTCACAACCTCCGGAGGATCTATAAACGTGTAAGGAATGGATTTTCTCCAATCATTATGAAGATCCAAAACCAGAGTGGGATTAGTTTCAATTATAGTAGTGAAGATTTTGTCCGCTATCCTTTCTGCTAAGGAACCATTTTTATTACCAGGAAAAGAACGGTTAAGATCCTCTCTGCTCAAAGTAATATGGCGAGACGCGGTCTCAAAACCAATGGGATTCATCAAAGGAAAAGCGTGAACCGAACCTTTCAAAAGAGGTTCTCTTCGCAATTTTTTAAAAATCTCTTGAATAACTACTATCCCCCCCACCTCATCACCGTGAACACAACCAGTCAGCCAAACCACCGGTCCCGGATTAACGCTTATTATTTCCATCAGAGCTAGGCGTCTTATGGATAAATCCGAACCAGTAAGAATCTTGAGAAACGAATATTTAATTTTTTGAGCTGAGTCTTGTTTTTTAATATTGTCCAGCCCCTATAATATCAATTTAATTAATTTTTAACTAATGTTTTTTATTTGCAGGGATTAGATAAGTTGGAAGTGTTAAATTACAGAATTATTTCAATGTTTTCTCTTTTTCCTCGATCTGGAATTTTTACCGTTACAATTTGTTGGTTCTCAGAATAGGTCCATCCGCTACTCTTATTTCTTAATTCGCTCTCTGGGTAAATTTCCGCCATAGTTTCTCCATTCCAGAGAACTTTTCCCGGTTTTGGTTTTATAATATTAAATTTTATTTCATAATTTCTAGGTTTAGGTTTATAATTACCCTCTCTTTCACTGATTTCAAATGTTATGCTCTTGTCAGTTTTGGAACACGTGTAGTTAACAAGCAGGAATTCTCCCTTAGTATAATTAAAACTTATGCCATCATCTTCATAATATTGCACTTTCGAGGTTCCTGACGGGTAAATGCTGAGAATTAGGGGATCTATAGGCTTCTGGTCAGAGTATTGAATCACATCCCGCATGGGAATTATGGCCCCACCCCGAACGAAGATTGGGCAGACATCTAGTGGGGTCTCTACTATTATGGGAAATCCTCCATCATGTTTTTCCCTAGTCCAAAAATTAAACCATTCTCCCTCAGGTAGGTAAACAATACGATTATGAGTCCCCTGGTAAACGATTGGCGCAACCAGTAACCAGTCTCCAAACATAAATTGTCGTTCAGATATATTTCCATCTGGAGTGTACTCTAACACAAATGCATCATTAGGAAAGTCAATAAACATTGCGCGCATAACCGGAATTCCATTTTTAGAAGCTTGGTAGAAGCAGTTATAGATGTAGGGGAGCAGCTGATAACGTAGTTCTATGTATTTACGACTAATGTTTTCAACTTCTTCTCCAAAGGACCATGGTTCCTGGTCGCCTGTTCCAATCATAGTGTGGGTTCTACAGAAGGGGTAAAACACTCCGATCTGAATCCATCGGGCGTAAAGTTCTGGTGTAGGGTTTCTTCGGAATCCTCCAATGTCAACCCCCACAAAGGGTTCTCCTGAAATTCCGATGTTTAGGCACATGGGTATTGTTAAACGTAGATGCTCCCAGCTACTCTCATTATCACCGGTCCACACTGCAGCGTAGCGCTGAATCCCGGAGAAACCGGATCTGGACAAGACGAATGGGCGGGTATTTGGCTGTAGGCGAAGTAATCCCTCATAGATGGCTCGGGCCATCTGCAGACCATAAACATTATGAAATTCTCTATGATCAGTTATTCTTCCATCAATATCGTGAACCACATCCAGAGGAAAAGTTTTCTTAATACCCGTTATTGATGGTTCACCCATATCCGACCAGATACCAGCGATGCCGACATCCAAATAATCCTTATAAAGACCTCCCCACCACTCTCGAGTTCTAGAATTGGCAAAGTCTGGAAAGTAGCACTCTGGCGGCCATTGGGCTCCCACAAATAGTTTTCCGTCTGGAAGGCGGACAAAGTGATTACCAGCTAACCCCTGGTCACAAACATGGTATCCCTTATCGACTTTTATACCGGGGAAATTACTCACCACCACTCGGAATCCTTGTTCACGAAGATCGGAAATTAGCTTCTTTGGGTTGGGGAACCTACTCTTATCCCAGGTGAATGCTCGATACTCGTTTGTATAATCTAAATCTAACCATATGACATCGCAAGGGATTCTGCGTTTCCTAAACTCGTCTGCTATTTGGCGAACCCTGCTTTCTGGATAATAACTCCAGCGACACTGATGATAAGCCAGCGACCACAAGGGGGGAAGAGGCATTCTCCCCGTCAACTCAGCGTAACTGGAAATAACCTTTTTCGGTTCAGGACCGTAGATAAAATAATAGTCCATGGGTCCATCAGAGGCTCCAAATGAATAGTAATCCGCAGACTCTTTACCCATGTCAAAAGATGAGCGATAAGTGTTGTCGAAAAAGATTCCGTAACTTCTCCCATCTTTAAAAGCCAAAAAGAAGGGAAAAGATTCGTAGAGAGGATCACTAGGAGTATAGTGATAAATGAAATCGGTATTCCACATGGTGAGTGCCTGTTCACGCTTATCAAGAGGACCAGCTTTCTCTCCAAATCCAAAGTAATATTCTCCCTCTGGCATCTCCTTCCAGCAACGCACCTGCTGTCCATCCCAACCCATACCCTTAGCAACATCGTCACGGTTAATTAATAATCCATCGGCCGAGTGGAACTCCAATCGGCAGGGATTCTTAAAAATTCGTAATTCCAAATCCTCGGTGGAGATCTTAAGAAAGTTCGGCTGCTCACTGAGTTCAAATTTGGGAATTGGTTTCTCCTGCTTAACTATTGCCCAGGAATCTCTTTTGATTTGATTAGGGGTTATAAGATGCACGCGAATAATATTAGAACTCATAATTGTGATTTCTGCTCTTAGTTCTCCACAATCAATCTCTAAAATATTGTCTTTCAAATTATAATTTTGTATTGATCCAATAGATATCCACTGTTTTCTCAATATAGTTCCACACCCCAGCACAAATCTAAAATTTCATAAATAAAAATTTAATATGTTTAACCTTAAATGTAAAAGCTATCTAATAAAATTTTCATCCAGAATTTTAGGGGTCTGATTTTTCGAACTTATGATTTTGGATTTTTTTACTCGTATCGAATCATTTTCGACATCCCAAAGCGAAGTGAAAAATAGGCCGCAAAAATTCCTATTGTGATTGCTATTAGGACTCCGATTCCCGTCGAAATCATAGGGCACACTGAGAATATTGACAAAAGAAGATTAGAAATGTATGGAAAGATTTGAAGTATACCTCCCAGAGTGGAGTAGGAACCGATCACGTTTAGCACCCACGGATAAACTGCGAATAATAACATTAGCCCCCCTATTAGTGCCACTATGCCTCCGATTAAGGTGGAATTTAATAAGTGCCCTCCACTCTCTTCCTGTAGAACCGGGCGCGCACTGTATATTCCTAACGCTACTGCACAACTTATAATCACCATAAAGAGCATCACCGGAACCACAATGTGGATGCCTGGACTCTGGTTTCCTAAAACTAACTGAAAAATTATTCCCGAAATCAAACCCAGTGGTAATCCTAATATGAGCATTTCTACAAACTTGGAGAGAACCAACATGTTAATGCCGTTGGGGGCCTTTTTATAGGTTAATAGGAGGAGTTTCCCCTTAACCGTCATCTGAGTCGCCTCGATTTGACCAATCATTGTACCCACCATTATAATGAAAAGAAAAGCTATGCCCGGTGAGATCAGGAGGCTAATGGGATCGTTATTTGAATAGAAACTTGAAACCAGTCTGGTTACTGCGAAGAAATACAGTATTATTGGGAAGAGAAAAACGGTTATAATTCTGGTTAGGCTCTCAGGGTCTCTGAAAAATTCTTTTAATTGGACAACCGATAATCTGCCTAGCTTGGTGGGCAGGAGTTTTCGCAGATACTTGTAAATCCCTTCCTCTTTTATGGTAACTATTCCTTCACCGATAAGATCAAGCTGTTTAATTCTACGAACAAGTAATACTCCCATCAAAAATACCGCACCCAAAAATATTAACAGCAGAGCTAAACTGGTTAGATGATCTGGTGTGAGTAAAACTAGGTAATAAAAGATTCCCGGGTACTCGATTAGAGTTAGATTTGTTCCTGTTACGGAGTAGTAAATTATGTTTGAGGTCCAGGTTGTGGGTGAATACCACATGTTGAGGGTTGCCGTTTGGGAGCTGGAGAGAATAAAGAAAGCCAAACCAATTATGATCGCTGCGATAACAATTACCACCTTTGCCAAATCTCTGTATTTTGGAGAGCTCTGGCTTCTCAATTTTAAATAAGCAGACAGGAGCAATCCTATCCAGAGCCCGGAAATATAGAGTAAAACCACTGTTAAAGCCACGGATAAAGGAAATAGAGGACCAGGATACCCATGCTCAATTATAACCGGCAACATGGCGATGCTGAAAAACGAGAGAAATATCGGTATCGGAAACAGATTGATTAGGATTCCTCCAAAAAAAATGTCTTTGGGCCGCACTGGACTAGAGAAAAGGATATCCATATTCTCTGACCCAATTTCTCGAAGAACATTTGCTAAACCCGCAATAATGGGGAAGAAGAAGCTAAGAAGAGAAATAAACTGGCCAACCACGAGCGTTACATCAATCTGTGGGTACAGTGAGAGTATAATTGTTTCAGGAACTCCTAAAATGTATCTTAAAAGCTCCACAGAATTATTATTAAAATGAATAATATTTCCCACTTGTATTACCACTAGGAATGCAATCACTGGAATCATGATTAAAAGCGGGAGAGCAAGTGATCTGAAACTACGTATCCCCGAAGTAATTAGTCGATACTCGTTTTTGGCAATAGTGAACCAAGTAGGCATAAATTTTCCCTACCGCTACTAGTTTTTAAATCTTATTAACTCCTGAATAAAAAATCATTACAAACTAATTGCATATAAAATTATTTATGCGGGGGTAATTTAACGCGTTACCCTAGCCTTCCCCTTTGCAGAGACAATGTTCCCAAAATTATCCTTACAGGTCAGTGTAACCTCATATGTTCCTGCCTCTTTGTAAACGTGAACAGTTAACGGTAACTTGCTTGTGCTCCGGTCACCGAAATCCCAAGTACAGTCTAGCAAGATACTTTCAGGCCCGGTAAAAACCGTGGTATGAAAAACAGCCATTGTACCTTCAACCATAGGATTAGGAGTGATTGTAAATGAAATTGTAGGGACAGCAATCTCCCCCCTCCTCTTTTCTTTTGAGATTAACTCCTCCACATCGAGTAGTTTACCATCAGCCTCCTTAATATCTTGGGTTGGAGTTCGATGAATTTGGTCTATAAAATGGATGTGAGCCTTAGCTGTTCTCTCTAACTGTTCGGGGGTAAGCTTGTCAGGCGTATCATATTTAGTATGATACCAGACTGGTTTTCCTATAACAAGAATAGAGGGAACACCCGAGCGAATAAATGGTCCGAGATCACTAACCGGTAAAGATTTTGCCGACACGTAAGTTGCGGGTAACAACTGATACTTCATTGCTGCTTCCACAACATACTTTAAGAGAATCTTGTTCGCCGAGACGAAGAGACCTCTCTTTTCATCTGTACCCGTTTCCACAACCCCCCCATCAGCCTGATTATAATAGCCCTTACAGCCGAAACCATCAAGCATCACAAAGGTCGCAATTTTTGGAAACATGTCCCCGAACATCTCAGCGAACTTGTTTACCCCCAAAAAAGAGTACTCATGTCCACTCCATCCCACAAAAACCATCGTTTTATCCCTAGATTCGAGGGGAACCTTCACGTAGTGCTTAGCCAACTCAATCAGTCCCGCATTAGCGCTAGCGTTATCAACAGCCCCAGTAAAAGTGCTATCGGTGTGGGTACCAATAAGAATAATGTCCTCGGTTTTTCCAGGTAAGGTGCCAATAATGATATTACTGGTCGCCGGCTCGGTTCTCACTTCCTCAACCAGCTTTATGGTGCATTTTGCATTTCTACCGCTACATAAACTTTTCAGATATTGGCCGTCATAATTATTGACTGAAAGAGCGGGAATATTATTTTTCCACTCCTCGAATGGAGAGCCGGACATTATGTAGGCCACCGAGTCCAGTGGGGAGCCATTAGCCACCACCATGCCTAAAGCTCCATGGTGCTTAGCCAGATTCAATGAGCCGAAAACCCGCCAAGAAGCGTAGAAATTTAAAATCATGCGGGCTTCAATCAAAGCTATTTTCCCTTTCACTTCTTTTCTTTCAAAATCTTTTGCGGTCCCATATCCCACATATACTAGTTCCGCGGTAATTCCCTCCGCTCCCGTAGAGCCACTAAACCACACGGGAAATGTTTCAATCTTTTGGTCGGAAGGAATTAAGGGAGTTCCGCTAGATATTACAGTTAGCTCATGTCTATCAACCCACCAGCGGTTAAAACTGAAGGGCACAGATTGAACATCTGGTAAACCCACTTCTCTAAATTTCTGGAAAATGTAATCCTCCGCCTTTGCAGCAGCAGGCATTCCCGCTCTCCGGTAACCAAAATTACATAAATCATTTACAATACGGAACATTTCTTCTCCCGAAACATCTACAATACCCGATTCTTCCAAAAAATCAACCTCCTATTCTAAAATTTGTTCCAAACTTATTATTTATGTATTACTTATTTTCAATAAATAAAACAGATTTATGAGAATAATCACTCTTAAAAAAATTTAAATAAAAACCTAAAAAAGATTAAAGATTAAAAATTGAAAATATCATACGCTTTAAGGAGTGTAATATATGTTTAGATCAAAAGTGAAAAAGTGGAGGCTAATTGAGAGAGACTGGAGGATGCCTAAAGCGGTGGTATATGGGTACGCAAGCGCGAACTTAATGACCATGATGCCTGAAATCCCAAACACCATCTTCTCGGTTTACCCTGAGAGAAACGCTGTTTTCGTGTACTATTACTCGGACCCCTATAAAGATATGGATTATGAATACTGTAGGAGAAATGACATTGACATGATCCGGGTGGAATTTGGAGGCTCCCCATTCTGGGCAGACGCCGACTACTTCTTGCCGGGATTTATAGTCAGATGGGATGATGTACCAGATTATCCAGGTTCTCTTGAAGAACAGTACCGTATAACAATCTCCTTAATCGCTAATGAAATGAAAGAGAGGCTGGGAATATCTGCCTATTATAGACCTCTAAACGATTTAGAAGTTAATAAACGGAAAATCGGGGGACACACTCATAACATTGTTGGAAATAAGGTATGGATCGCAGCTCACGGTCCTCAGGTGAAAAAGCCGAAATTGGACGTAATGGAGAAGGCAATTCCACCACCTCCAGAAAAATTTGCAGATAAGGAGGCAAAGAGCATTAGAGAGAGAATAGGCTGGATAGAAATGTTCGCAGAGAGGGAGGTTTCTGTGAGAGAGGTAAGAGACCTTTATAATGAGGCTTTTACAAAGATGTTTGGGGTGGAAGCTGAGCCTATGGATGAAACCGAGGTAGAATTACAGGTAGCCGACCAGTACACTGAGAAGCTTACCTCAGAGGATTGGTTGCTAGCCAAAAGTGAGGAAAAACATTTTGGAGACATACCCCCCAATGTTAAGAGAACTATGAAAGCAGTAAAAATTCCGGGAGGCCCGCTGATCCGAGTTGTGGCCTTGAAGAAGGGAGACAAGATTCACGACATACTAATCACGGGCTCCATCCACTGCACCCCCATAACCCTAATAGAAGATATGGAAAAAACATTACAAGGAATAGACATAAGCGAAAGCGCGGTAAGAGCAAGAGTAGAAGCCGCGTACAAACAGGGACAGGTAGCAATAGCAAAACCAGAAGACTTCGTAAAAATAATAATGGAAGCCCTGAAAAGCTAAACAGTCTCTAATAGAGAATTTTCTACTTTTTATATATTTTTTAGACTAGAAAAGGATAAGTATGTAGTGGTTTCTTTATTTAGTTTAATATTGGTGGTTGGTGTGTTTTGATGGATTTTAGGGAGCGAGTTTTAACAGCTTTAGAATTAAAGGAACCGGATAGAGTTCCCACTCACGTCATAGCTCTTGACGCCAATAATGTAGACAAAGTTCTAGGAAAACCGGAGATTAGCGACTTCCAATTGATAGAGATGATAAAACAACAATACCCTGAGAACTACGCCGAGAAGCTCACCGAAGGATTATCTGCGATGGAAACCGAAATATTTTCTAGAATGGCTGAAGCATCATGGAAGTTGGGTTTTGACGCAATTCAGATTGGTATTATTCCCTATACCTTCAGAAATGATAAGGAATTCATAGATCCGTGGGGTAGAATCTGGGAGATAAGAAACAATGAGGAAAATGTCTTCCCCTTCTATAGAGAGGGATTCATAACCAGTCCCGAGGTTTGGGAGGAGTGGGATAAACCAGATGCGGAAAAACTAGCCGAAGAAATGTATGAATTTACCAGCCAAATTTACAAAAAGTATAATGACAAAATATTCCTAATAGGTGTTGACGATTTCATTGGAATATTTGAATCAACTTGGCAGAGTATGGGCATAGTGGAGTTCTCAAGACAGGTAATTAAGAATCCTTCTTATATAAAGGAACGCTTCGAGTTTCAAACCAACATTATTTGCGAGCTAATTAAAGCCAGCTTCGATGCGGGACTCGAGGTGTGGACCGAATCAGGAGACCTAGGCTACAAGTCGGGAACCTTCATGCGCCCGGAAGACATGAGGAAGCTTCTTCTTCCCTGCTACAAGAATATGACTAAAACCGCACACAATAAGGGTGGAAAGTGCATACTGCACAGCGATGGAAACCTGATGGGAGTACTGGACTTTATAGTGGACGCAGGTTTCGACGGATTACACAGTCTAGACCCCCAAGCAGGAATGGACCTATTAAAAATTAAGCAGCAAGTTGGAGACAAGCTCTGCCTACTCGGAAACATTGATGTCTCATACATTCTATCCCGGGGAAGCCAGAAAGAAGTAGAGGCTGCGGTCAAAAAGACCATAGAAATAGCAGGTCCCGGAGGAGGATTCATATTATCCCCAACAAACATTCACCCAGCAGTGAGACCAGAGAACCTGCGGTGGATGGTTGAAGCCGCAAAAAAGTATGGAGTTTACCCCATAGGACGAGGAGGCTGAAAATTTGGCAGATCAGTTTGAATTGATTAAAAAGAGCATACTGGAATTCGAAACCGAAAAAATTGTGGACCATATTAAAAAAGCGCTAAAATCCGGAGCCTCTCCTACCGAAATCATTGAGAAGGGAATAAGGCCCGGTGCCGAAATCGCTGGAGATAAATTTGATAAATGCGAATTTTATCTTCCAGAGCTGGTAATGGCAGGTGAAGTAATAAAGTCCGGAATCTCAATTCTTGAACCCTTACTAACGAAGGATAAAAGCAGACACAAAGGTACCGTAATAACAGCAACGGTGCAGGGTGACCTTCACGATATAGGGAAGGATTTGGTTTCAGTTATGTTAAAAGGTAACGGTTTCAAAGTAATCGATCTTGGTGTTGATGTTCCTCCTGAGAAAGTGGTTAAGGCGGTGAAAGAAAGCGACGCAGGAATCATTTGCTTATCCATTCTATTAACCCCTGCATATGAAGGACTATCAGCAACCCTAAAAGCCCTAAAGGATAATAACCTAAGGAAAAAGGTAAAAGTAGTCCTAGGGGGAGCAGCAGTTTCACTAGAAACGGTAGAACGGTATGGTGCTGACTACTATGGACATGACTCCAATGAAGCAGTAGAAATCTGTAAAAAAATAATGAGCAAATAATAATTCCAAAATCGGAATAATTACAGAAATTAATTCATATCTTCAGAACATTTCTTCCACTTTAACCCAGGTGGAATACCATCTGTAGTATTCCGGTGGATTAGCTTATTTGAGCCCCCTGTAAGTCGCTTTAGCCAGAGATAACACACATCCAAATCTTAGAAATGTGAACTGATTTCGAAAATAGAAAGAGATTGTATTAAAGGATTGCTCAAAAAAGGCACTCACACAACCCAGAAAGCATTTAGCACTCAATAATGTTCTACAGTCCTGTTAGGTTTCTTTTACACAGCATCTATATGCCCATTGTATTCACTTTGTACCCTTCTAACAACCAATTATTACCATGAATATCATTTTCATTCTCTGTCTAGAACGCTTCAGCGTATGTATGTTTTTTTAGGAGTTACGCAGTTGAGGGCTGTTTGTAGGTTAACTGGGCGTGTGGTGGCATCGAACTCTCCTCTTTTGCCTTGGATTGGTGAAAGTCAGAATTTTTAATGCACACCTTTCAAAGAAGGGTCGAAAAAAGTCCGAAATAGAAAAAGAAGGCGAACTCGGGCAATCCCATCACCAACCACACGCAAATACCCACCCAACTGCGTAAGTCCTATTTTTATACAATTCTTTTACCGCAAAAGCTTTTAACCAGATACTATATATTAATCATAATTAATTATAGAAAAGTATAGGTGAAAGGTTATGAGTGAGAAAAAAAGTTGGAAATCAGCACTTACTGCTCCAGTGAAGGACAAAAGAGTCATCGGTCTTATGGCTGTGAGAGGTTTTGGAATGTTTCTGCTAGTCACCGGCATGATAGGCATAGCCATCATCCTTGGGCCTCTAAATCATCTCATAGGAGTGGAATATCATAAGATTTTTGGAAACGTACCACTAGATTTACTACTGTGTTTCCTCCTTACCGTTGTAGGAGGCGCTATAGAGTACGTGGCAGAAGCGTTTATCAAGCATTTATCTACATAAATCTCCTACTGAGAAAATTTGCAATATCCTTAATCCTCTTAATTACATTATTTTTTAGCGTTTTTACCCGTTTCCTACGATAGTGAGCTTGTCGTTCTCTCGGTACTCTTTCGATTATTGTTTAAAGGATAATCAGCATAACCAAGGAAAATTTTGAAACATTATTCATTCACAACTCCAAATCTGAAAAATGCGAACTAATTTCGAAAATAAGAAAAAAGTATTAATAGATTTGTATAGAAAAGCTAAATTCCAAAAAAATTGCTGCGAGTTTTAAGTGTTCTAGATTTGTGTTACGTTCCTTTTGAGTAGCATCTGGATACCAACGGCGTAGACCCAGATTATAAACAGGATGGTTGTGCCCCATTCCGATAGGGGATTTCCTAGAATTCCCAGAATTATGTCTCCGATAATTACCGCTATACCCAGTTTAGCGATGCATCTTATGAAGAACTCGCTCTGATACATGGCGATGCTTGCCGTGATTATTGCCAAACCGGTTAGTGCAAAGAAGGCGAGCGAGAAAAGGCCATGTGGTCCCGGAATGTGCATGGGAAAAATTCCCACACCTATGAGGGCAATGCAACCTGCGATGCCCAGTATTGCAGCTATTCTAGCAATGATGGTTTTTTTAAGAAGTCTGCAGATTATTGGGAATATGGGAATACACAATATGCCAGTTATTATTAAGCCATAGTTGTAAATAGCCGCGGTGGGTCCAACCCCTAATTCACTGAGAAACTGGTTTGGTATGCTGTAACCGAAATTTGGAATAGGAAATACGAAGATCCAAGAAAAGAAGGGTCTCCAGGGAGAAATCGTGTAGAAAAGTACACAGGTTGATATGAAAATAACCGTAAAAGTCATCGCAACAATCGCCAGTACACCACCAACAAGTGTCATTTTGGGATTTATCTCAAATGTTTTTTTCATTTCTAAAACACCTCGTATTTAATAATCAAAACTAGATTCCACAGTATATAGCTCATTTAAATTATTATCCATAGAAATTTGATAATAACTCTTTAAAAAATTAGCTTCCAAATTGCTAAATTTTTTAACAATAAAAAAGAGGTAAAAGTATCATTTTAGGACTTTTAAACTTCAGTCACATTGCGTTTTATAATCATATGTATCCCTACTGCTAGGAGCCATAACACTATTACGAAAAAAACTGCCCACTCGGCCACCGGGTTCCCTGTAAACATGAAGCTCAAGTCAACTATAACAAAAATGATTCCTATAGCTATGTTCACCTTCGAGAAATAGGTACCTCTATACATGGCATAACTTAGTAGAACGATTGCGATGCCTATGGATGCGAAGAAGATTCCCGCGGAGATGCCGTGTCCCGCAGAATTAACATACAGTGGAAAAACACTGCTGAAACTCATAGCAATTGAAGCAATTACCCCAGACACGATTCCAATCTTAGCTATAGCTGTGCTTCTCAGGAGTCTCAACATGCTTGGAAAAACGGGAATCGCCAGAATACCGGTAATAATTACACCCACATTATACAGGAAGGCTGAGGGACCGGCACTCATTTCACTCACGTACTGATACCAAAAGTTATAACCCGTGTTAATCACTGGTATGGGAAAAGGAAGCCACATGAAGCTTAAGGGTCTAAAGGGAAACACGGTGTAGGTAACCACCGCACCCAGTATGGAAACGGTGCCTACAATTGTTGAAATAACCGCAAATAGTCCACCAATTAGAGTAACCGTTGTCCGAAACTTACCCATTTAGGACACCGCCTAAATGGTGTTCGGTT
>NZ_JBRAKS010000039.1:0-17356 GCF_052745115.1 Candidatus Jordarchaeum sp. | reverse complement strand
TTAGAACATATAGGCGACTGAGAATTTTCTCAAAAATTAATTATTTTATATATATTATATATAACCTATTTATAACTGTATCTATTTTAGATAAACATTTTGCTACTAGCCTTTTTTGGACTCGTGACATTAAGGGAGTCCTTACCTTAAAAGGAAGAGGTTTCCCGAGGTTTGTTTGTTTCCAAGGATCTACCAAAAATAGCGACTTAACTCACCTTTAAGAAAGCAGTGGTCTATTAACGTCGATGGCTAAAGGCCTTTTTTCGATATTAATATATACAAATTATCAGCTAAAAAATAGTAATTGCACTTAATTCGTAACCTTGATAAATCCACAATAGTGCTCAATGGTCTCATTATAAAAGAAGATTTACGGTTAAAGCCACCCTCAAAAAAAATTAAGAAGGTAGGTGATAACCGCGATCATATTCGAATTTTTATGTTTTCAATCGGGTATGCCATGCAGGGGTGAATGTATCCGAATTTGCGGTCAGCCTCTAGCAGTGTGACGCTTTCTGGCATGAAGACTTTTCCTGAAACTAGTTTAGTGCGGCAGGTTGTGCAGACTCCTGAGCGACAAATCGCGGGAATAACTAGGCCTTCCCGTTCCAGCGAGTTCATTAGGGGTTCCCCTGCGCGTGCTTTGAAGGTCTTTTTTCCAATTACTTCCACCGTGAATTCTTTGTCAGGTGAGAGTCCTGAAGGCCATCCTGGTTCCAAGGTGACATCGTCTGGTGGACCGTAAGCTTCGCGTTTGAATCTTCTTCTGGGAAGGTTTAAACTGGCTAAATTCGTATCGCAGAAGGTGTACATTGCCTGTGGTCCACACATGTAGAATGTTTTTCCATCAGCTGTACCGATCTGGCTTAGAATGATTTCCTTCTCTAGAAAGCCACATATTCCCTTGTAACCCTCAGGGGGCTCGGAAATCACTACAGCGAATTTAATATTATCATGTTTGTTACAGATATCTTCTAGTTCCTTGTAGAAAATTATGTCTTCGGGAACTCTGCTACCATATATTAGCCATATGTTCAAGTCAAGTTTTTTATCGACAACTTCACGGATTATACTCATGAAGGGTGTTATTCCACTGCCACCAGCGAGAAAAACTAGTTCTTTGCCATCGGTGAGAGGCTCATAGTAGAAAGTTCCTGCAGGTCCCGTGGTTTCGAATTCATCTCCCACCTTAACCTTGTCTAATAAGTAATTTGACACAAAGCCGCCCTTCTTTCGCCGCACAGTTAGGTCTATGTATTCGGTCTGTGTAGGTGAGGATGAGATACTATAAGGTCTGCTTGTGAGCACGCCGTCAATATTTAAGAACAGGTTCACATATTGACCCGCTCTGAAAGGCGGTAACTTACCCTTTGTTGGCACCATTCTAAAAGTTTTTGTACTTGGCGTCTCTTGAATTATTTCTTTTACTTTAAGATACATTCTTTCGGGATGTAGGCTATCCACTATTTTCTTAACAAATTCTGGTTCCTTTGTGTAATCCCTCGGTTTTGTTTCGGACACTTTTAACTACCTCCTTTTTTCTTTTTTATTTCATTTATTACTTTATCTGCGGCCCAGCGGCCGGATATCATACTAGGTTCGTAGCCTCCCCCGGGCTGGGTCCAAGCTCCTGCAAAATAAAGACCCTTAAAAGGCCCCTCGCTGCCCATACGCGAGAGTGGACCATCTTTAGGAGTATAAGCGAATCCTAGATAGGTTCCTCCAGGGTTACCTGAATACCTCATATAGGTTATTGGTGTTGCAACCTCCACAACCTCTATATGCTCTCTTAACCCGGGCGCATGTTTTTCCACCTTGTTAATCAGCATGTCAGCGAACTTGTTTTTAGTATCCACATACTTCGACGGGGGAATATTGTACCATGGTTCAGGAGCGCTGCCCGCTGTGAGCACAATCACAGAGGTTCCCGGGGGTGAAAAGTGGGGGTCCCCCACATTGTAGGCAGTGAGTAGGACTAATTCTGGGTCGCCTAGTTTTTTTATAGAGTCGTAAACACGGTCGTGATCATAAGTGTTATAGTACCATATCTCGAAATCATTTATTCCAAGCTTCTCACAGGAAACATCTAAACCCATATAAGCGCTCACAAGGGACATAGCGACTTCACTGGATCTTATTCTTTCAAAAAAGGTTTTAGGAACTTTATCTTCCCCGATGAGGTTTAATGCGGTTGTTATGGGATTCACGTTTGAGATAATATAGTCGGTGTATATTTTTTCGTCTCTATCTGTGAGCACCCCTTTTACCTTGTCTCCCTCTGTGAGGATTTTTTTGGCACCACAGCTTAGTCTAACCTCTCCCCCGTTTTCCTCAATGACATCAACAAAAGCCCTAGCCAACATGGCGGATTTCCCAAAGATTTGTTTGGGTCCATCTCTTATATACGAAGCAAGAGCAATGGCAAAAATAATATACGAAATTCGTGAAGGTGGCAAACCTAAGTAGGGCCAATAAACGCTAAGTACTGCTCGGAGCTTTTCATCTTTCACATAGGAGTTCATTATTTCTCCCCAGGTTTTATCCATTTTACTAAAAAGATATTCTTGAAGCTGATCCTGGGTAAGCTTAGGCTCGCCCCTTTGTAGATAATTGATAGCATCATTAGTTCCGAATGCCAATTTGAAAACCTGCTTAATACCCTCGGCTTCCTTAGGAAAATTGTCCATTAAAACTCCTTCCGCCGCCTCCCTATCAGCGGGAATCGTTATATCAATGTCCGGGAAAATGGCTCGGTAATTATCCTCTAATTCTATAAATTTAACCCGGTCCAGAATGCCAATTTCTTCAAAGAATTTGTAAAGCCCACTTTTATCTCTGAGGTTTAATCCTGATAACTGGTGGAGAGCAATTTCAAACTCGAAACGACCCCTAACGAAGGTCGAAGCGTATCCTCCAGGCTGATGATGACGTTCCAATAGCAGTACGCTCTGCCCCTCTTTAGCTAATACTGCTGCTGCGGAAAGACCACCCAAACCCGCACCAATAACCATTACATCGTATTGGTCAACCATAATTGACCCTCCAAAATTACATTTTATCTCCCAAACAATTCTTTTTATACAGAGAAATTGGTAATATTGAATTTTCTAGGATATTCCACCTATTTTTATTTTTCTAAATTATCGTCCTTCATCCTTTTTAGCAAGTATTAGTTCAGCTGCAGCCTTACCTGACAGTACACAGTTTTCGTAGGCTCCTCCTGGCTGGCTCCATGCACCCGCTAAGTAGAGTCCTTTTAGCGGTCCTTCCTGTGGAAGTCTTAAGGGTGGGCTTCCAGCAGTGGAGAAACTGAATCCGAGATAGGTTCCTCCATGGTTACCGGTGTATCTCATTATGGTTAAAGGTGTAAATACTTCCACCACCTCAATGTGTTCCCGGAGTTCTGGTGCTACCTTTTCTGCTTTTGTAATCAGTTGCTCTGCAAGTCTATTTTTAGTTTCTAGATATTTGTGGGGAGGCAAATCGTACCAGGGGTCTGCATAACTCGGAGCGGTAAGAGTGATTACTGATGTTCCGGGTGGTGAGAAATCAGGGTAGGCTAGGTTGTATGTAGTTATTAACTGGTGCTCTGGTTCTTCTAGGGTAAAAGCTTTTTGGTAAGCCTTATCAAAGTCAGGATGGTCGTTTAAACCTATTTCAAACTCTTTTATTCCAAGCTTTCTATATGGAATCTCAAGACCCATGTAAACGCCAATAAGAGACATTCCCACCTCGTTAGACCTGAGCTTATCAAAGTATGAACTAGGTATTTTGTCCCCTCCTATCAAGTCTAGGGACATAGTTAGAGGATTAGCGTTGGAAATAATGAAATCCGATTTCACCTCTTCATCATCATCTGTTAAAACGCCAGTTACTTTATCTCCCTCAGTAAGTATCTTTTTAGCCCCACAGCCGAAGCGAACTTCACCACCATATTCTGTGATGAGCTCCACAAAAGCCGCAGCGAAGCCATGGGATTTCTCCTTGGGCTGTGCCCCTCCATAGTGAAAGAGATGGGACATGGCAACCGCAAAGATAATGTAGTCCACCTTTTTGGGGGGTAGACCCAGAAACATCCACAACTGAGAAATTATGGCTCTCACCATGGGATTCTTAACTTCAGGATACATTATTTCCGCACAAGTTTTACCCAAGTACCCAAGCAGGTTCTGTGAGAGTTCTTCCTGGGTGAGACTGGGATCTCCTTTTCGAAATTTGTTGATGGTTTCAAAGGTTGCAAACATCCTGTTTAAAAAATTTGTTATGTCTTCGCTGTCCTTGGGGAAATTTTCTTTTAACACGCTTTCAATATTTTCCCTGCCAGTGGGTAGAGTGATTTCAAAGTCTGGAAACACGCATTGGTAAACATTCTTCAGTTTCGTGAATCCTACCTTCTTGGTAACACCGAGTTCCTCAAGATAAGGAATAAGATTTCCGGTTTTCCGCTCCAAATCCGTACCAGAAAGCATGTGGAGTGAAGCATCAAATTCGAAGCGCCCCCTAATAAAACCGGTAGCACAACCACCTGGTAGTTCCCTTTTTTCGAGAAGAAGAACACTCAACCCATTCTTAGCGAGCAGAGCAGCGGAGGAAAGACCTCCCAAGCCACCACCAATAACTATTACATCATACTTCTCAGACATTTCTCTCTCACCACTTCAACGCCACAAAAAATGGAAACAAAAAATTTGGAAAAAGATTTTCTGATTCTTGATTTTAATTTTTTAGGTGAAGATATTATTTATAGATATTCTAAACACAATACTAAAATTTTAATAACGAATCTAAGTGCAATTCTAACATTTTAATAGAGAAAATAATTAGGGATACTCCTTTACGTCAAATTTTTGTTTCCTCTGGCTGTCCATCACAGTCAATGCACACACATAAACATCTCTTCCCGAAAAATATTTAATAATTTCTCCTGTGGAATATAAAACTATTATGGATTAGAGAAGTAAATAATAAATGAGAGTGTTGCCGTAATGCCACAAGTATTAATTGTTTATTGGAGTAAGTATGGAAACACCAAACAGGTGGCAGAAACAATAGCTCAGGGAATAAAGGCAGCCAAACAGGTGGAAGTAACAGTCAAGGATGTTAAAAAAACTAAACCCGAAGAAGCTTTAGAATACGATGGGTTAATTATTGGTTCCCCAAATCACGGAGGAGGACCGGTTGGGGACATCAAGAAATTCTTGAAAAAATTGGAAAAGCTTGATTTAAAAGGAAAAACAGGCGCTGTTTTCGACACACATGCAGGTACCGGCTTTGGAGCTGTTCAAAAAATGGAGAAACAGATTCGGGAAAAAATTCCAGGCCTAAAACTGGTGGCTCCGGGTTTAGCGACACAGATTAAGGGGTTTTTGAAGGGCCCACTTGTTGAAGGAGAACTTCTCAAAGCTGAGGAGTTCGAGAAAAGTATTTCGACCAAGATTTGAAAATATTTAACGTTGTTAAGTTAATAAACAGTGATAAAAAGTTTTTTTTAAAAAAAGGACTTTCACAATTTTTCATTCTTTTTATTTTGCGATTCTTGAGTGTTGTTTTTATTGTGCCGTAGGTAGAGTGTGAAAAATACCAAACCAGCGAGAACCATGACCAGAGCGAAGAGCATCGTGTATCTGTATCCCCATATTTGGCTGATGACTCCTCCGATTAGGGGTCCCACAACGGTTGAAAGGCTTAGGGTGAGATTAAGTAAACCTACTGATGTTCCTCTTTCAACACCGCTTTCGGCTACGAATTTTAGAGAGCCGATATATAGCAGCGACCATGAGAGGGCTAGAACTAGCTGCATGGGAATTGTTTGCCAAAAGTTTTGTGCTAAGAAGTATAAGGCGAAGGTCAATGCGGAGAATGAAAGCCCCGCGATAACTAAGGATGTGCTTTTGAACCTATCTAGGGGTCTCATCATGAAGAATTGACCGAAGGAATTTAACGCGTATAGTATTCCTATCCAGAACTCGCTTGCACCCAGCTGGCTTAGGAAGAGTGGGAAAATAATCCATGTAGCGTAAGCGCCCGTGTGTCTCATGAAGAACGCTATGTAAATGGATATGTTTCTCTTAATTACATGTTTTGGAAACAAGGGTACTTTGAGTTTAACATCGGAAATTGGCATTCTTAGTGCAACTATAAATCCTAAGAAGAAGAACAAACCTGCGAAGAGGAATACTTCCCAGTATATAGCAAGAATTCCCGCCATAAGGTTGCCCAAACCCCAGCCCAGAGAACCGTAGGATACAAATTTACCCAACTTTTTCCTCAGTTCGTAGCCGTAAGCTATCAAGGCTTGAGGATAAATTCCCCCACAGAAACCCGCTAAAGACCAAGTTATACCCAGAACAGTCGCATTGGGAACCAAAAACTGCACAGAGAACATCACCGCAGAACTTAACAAGCCAGCTAGTAAGAGAACCCTTCTCCCGGTGACATCGGCAGCCCAGCCGAAAATATATGAGGAAACGAGCAGAGCCAGCCCATATCCCGCACCGATAATACCGAGCATGGTGTCTGAAGCCCCCAGATCCTTAGCAAACAGAGGAATAATGATAAAACTAGTGGCTATGGAAACATTAGCAAAAAACATTATGGCGTTAGGCTTTAGCATGGAGATTTCGGAGGCTTCTTGCTCGGTAACCATTTTTCTCCTTGTTTTTCTGTTCCGTGAACTCCTGTTTCCCATTTTGACATTCATCTTTTGTACTTGTTTTGATTTGGAAATGCCCATGGTTAGGGAATGAATGAAACTTTAAACATGCAAGCTTTAATGCTTTATGGTTAATTAGAACATGAAGACCATAAAAGTGGGCTCTCGAAAATTTGATAGCTATCTCTTTTAATTTCCACAAGCTCTAACTGAAAATTCTTTCCAGCACATTGTGTAATAGAAAAAAAGTTGAAATTTTGTGTTTATATTTTTTTAGCTCTTGAGGAAACGTCCTGTAATATCTGGTTTAGTAGTTTGATTAGTTCCATATTTGTGGTGTATACTCCCAATGGTTCTGGTGTGGCCACTGCTAGTATCATTTCTTCGCTGTCCCGGTTGAAGGCGTATATGTTTCCGGGGTTATGTTTGAGTTGGATGTGTGCGGGCATTGGTGGAGCTTTTCCTTCGGCGTCTGTGATTAATATAACTCTCTGGCGTGGTATATGTGTTAGATCCTCAATGGGTACATCCTGTATTGTTGGGGTAAGTATGGTAATAGTGCTCTTGGTATTTCTAATGAGAGTTTTTAATAGATTTAGTATCTGTTCTTTTCCCACCACTCTTTCAGTATCCTCAAAGGGTTTGGGTTCTATCTCTTCGGAGAGTTTCATTATTCGGGTTATCAGCTTTAGCGTTTCTTGAGTATTGGTTATTGCCTCAATAATTTTTTCCGCTATATCCTCTGTGAAAGTGTTTAGGGCTAGTGTTACGTCTCTTTCGGTTTCTTCGGAGCTTATTTTGGTCATGGTTATGGTTTTGCTGATTTCTTTCAGATGGCTTGAGGTTGCTTCTTCCAGCTTTTGTTTCAGTGCTTTTTCCATGTTTGTGTACTGGTTGTTAATGGTTTCTTCAAAGGCGGTGTGATCATCTTTTAGGCTCTCAAGGGTTTCATAGGTTTTGGATTTGAGTTCGGAATGGAGTTTTTCAAATGAAAGACTCAACTCTCGGTCGAAGTCTAGGAGTTTGCTTTCTAGGTTTGCGAAGGGCTTGTCTGTGATTCCAACGAGGCTTTCCAATTTGACTTCAGCAGAGTCTCTGCTCTCTCTACTGTGCCGGTCTAGGGTAGATAATAGGTCGTATTTTATTTTCTCTACATAACTTGGCAATTCCTGTCCAAGGGCTGAAACCACCTCTAACACTCCTTTTTGCAGCTTGCCTTGTTTTTCGTTTATCTCGTCTCTTTTTTTAACTAGAGTCTCCCCCAATTGTTCTTTTTGTTCCATGAGTTGTTTTTTCAGAACTGCGAATTCTTGGTCAAGTTTTGAGTGTACATCTTTTTCTGCTGTTGCCTTTAATTTGATGACTTTCTCTACGTAGCTGTTTAAGCTTTCTTTTAAGCTGGCTAGAAAGTTTTCCAGTCTTTTGTTGGTTTCGTTAACGGATTCGTTTATTTCTGATTCCAAGTCTTCTTTAAGCGTGACCTTTTCCTCGGAGAATTGTTGCAGAATTTGGCTTCCAAGAGTTGATGTCAGAGTGGATATTTGTTCCGCAAAATCCTCCACCTCAGCAACCGATTTCCAGGAAATTTTTTGTATTTCTTCTCTTGACGCGATAAAGTTGTTAACCGCATCCCTAGCCTGATTAATAATTTTCTGTTTGTCTGTGTTGGTGTTTTCCAGTGCTTGTTTGAGGTTTTCGATGCTTTCTTCAATCGAGTTCTTGACCATTTCTGAAAGTGGTTCTATTCTAATTGTGTCCTGAATCTTAGCGAAAAGGCTACCCAACTGTTCCTGTGCTTCTGAAGAAATCTTTATCGTGGTTTCGTAGTTTTCAACCATTGTCTTCTGTAAAATTTCTGAGAGTTTCGCCAGTTGTTCACCGATTCCACTTTTAATAAACCCGAATACGGTTAAGCAATTATCCCTGTTACTTGTCACGTGGCTGATGGCATCATTTTTAATCTTCTCTATTTCACGGAGTTGCTTATCGATTTGTGTATCAATCTCTGAGTGGAATTCGCTGAGGTTATTCTCATTTATGGTTTTGAAGTTTGTTATTTCGGGGGTTATAGTGTTTTCAAATGTGTTTTCTATTTTTTGGCCGAGGGCTTCTCTTGTTTTGACATCTTCGTCTAGTAATGATTGAATGGTTTTTCCGGTTTTCTTTTCGAAGGATTCACCAATGTACGTTAAACTTCTGTCCAGTTCGTCAAGAATATTTGTGGACACCATACTAAAGTTTTCATTAAGGTCATTCACAGATTTTTTCAGTTCATTTTTTAATTTTATAATTTCTTTTTTACTGAAGGTAACTCTATCTAGGAGTTCCTCTGTTTCTTCCTTTCCAAGTGAGAATTTTTTCTTGTCACCGCCCTTGTCTTCTATGAACTGCAGAATGTCAATCATCTTGCTTAGTGCGGTTGTAAAGGTTTCTTCAAAACTATTCACTCTACTTTTTTGAACCGCAATGCTGTCGGTAAAATTAACCGAAAGATTATTTTTAAGAGACCCTGACTCAGAATTAAAATTGGACACAAAATCCTCCAAATGCTTCTTTGTTAGTTGGGTTCTTCTTTCTAATGAGTCATTTAAGTTATCTATGAGATTCTTGTTAGATTCGCTTATTTTGCTTAGAAGTGGTTCTACGCGGTTTCTAGAAGTTTCCAGAGCGTTTTCTTTCCGACTCTGTATCCTTTGCCTAAGGATGTTGCTTTCTTCCACTATTTCTGTTACTTTTGTTTTCAGTTCTTTCTCCGCTTTCTGAAGCTCTTCCTCTAAAGATGTTTTCAACGGGGTTTCCTGCTCGAAAACAAACCTTTCTATATTTTCTAATTGCTCTCTGAGAGCATCTGAGTCAATCGTCTTTCTGGTGGATAGACTTTCTTCCCACTCCATTGTTTTTTTCTCAAAATTCTCCCTTAGTTGCCCAAGGCTTATTTTTAATTCTTCTTGGGAACCTTCTAAGTTTGTTTTCACCTGCTGACTGACCGCCATTAGCTTCTCTTCCACATCCGATCGGGCTTTATCAAATGACTCTATTATGAAGTTACTCTGGCTATCGAATTCTTCCATCGCCTTTTCTAAGGTTTCAACAATTTCTGTTGTCCGATCCTTATAACTCTTCATCACACGGGAGATTTCTGATCGGGAGTGGTTGAGAAATTCTTTTACTTTTGAGTTTACCTCTTTTGATTCTTCAAGTATTGAATCTCTAAGCTTTATGGTTTGAGTTTTGATAGTTTCCTCAATCTCTTTTATAAATTCGACTAGTTTTTTTCGATTAGTTTCGAGATTTTTTCTAAAGTCCATTAAAAGTGCTTCGTTCATACTCTGAATCTTTGTGATGTGTGTTTCGGTTAGAGGTTCCAATTCTTCCATGAATTCTGAGATTCCCGACATTGCGGTCTCTGCGATTTTTATAGCGTTTTCATTAATTGTGGTTAGTGGTTGTAGGCTGATTTCTCTGACCTCTTTTATAGATTGGTCAAAAGCATAGTCGAGGTCTGAGAATAGTGAGTTAACCTCGGAGGTTGATCTCCCAGATACATCACTGGTTCTTGATTCTATTGTCTTAACAGTGTCATTCACAGCGGACTCCAGTTTTTCTTGAAACTCGTTTATAGTGATTCGTGTCTGTTCTATGAAATCGCCTAACACGTTTTGGGCGGTTTCTTTAATATCTTTTATGTCGCTCCTAAAAGTTCCCACCGACTGGTTGGCTTGCTCTACCAGAATTTTTATTGTTTCTCGAGAGTTCTTGTCATGATCGCTAAGCATTTGCTGCAGGTATTGTTCGATGCTCTGGGATAATTGACTTGCCTCGGATTGGAATCCTTCTAAAATTTCTTTAGTTGACTCGAGAAGCTGAACCACCATTTGATTACTGCTATCTTTAGTTTCCTTTAAATAATTTGATAGGTTCTCGTCTAATTTGGTTTTGAAAGATTCCATGTTTTGACTCAGGCTTTGGATGGCACCTTCGGCGCTTTCCATGATGTTGTTTTTCAGATTTTCAAGTTTGTTTTTCAGAGTTTCGGCAACTATTCCGGTGAGTGCTATGCGGGGTGTTAGTGCGATGTAAAAATCAATTTTTCCCGGTATCTTTTTGATTACACCCATGGATTGCAATGTTTCAAGTTCTTGGGAAACTTCAGGTATGTTTAAACCCGTATAAACCGCTAATTCGGACGCCGTTTTCGCACCGAGCCCGACACAGGTGGCGTAAACCTTTGCCTGGTTGCCGGTTATTCCTATATCTTTCAGGGTTTCCTCCCATGCTCCCATTTTAGCCTTCCCCCATCTTTGAGATTTCTTTTTCAGCTACCTCCAATTGTTTATAGGCCTCTCCCAAAGCTTTCAACAAGTTTGATAAGTTTTTAGATATGTGTCCTCCACTCTTTTTCAATTCGTCCTCAAAGGCGGAGAAATTGTTGATGAGCGTTTTAACGTTTTCCTGTATTTCCGACATTCCACTCTTAATATTTTTCAATACTGCTTCGTCTAGTTCAGATAATTCTTTCTTGGTTTTTTCACTCTGTTTTGCAACTTTATTTGAAAAACTTGTGCTAACAGCTTCAAGATTTTTTCTTATTTTTTCATTTACTGAAGTGAAGTTTTTTTGAGAGTTTTCAGTCATATTTTGTATAAATTCTTTTATAGACAATGTTTCACCATCAGCTGTTTCAATTATACTTGTTTTACTATTTTCTAATTCGTCTTTTAAATTGTTTATACAATTTGAGATAGTGATCTTTAAGGAGTCCTTCAATTTTTCGACTGATTCCCCAGTTACTGAGTTGGTTTCAGCCATACCCTCCGCCGTTTTTCCACAGAACTCCCCAACCAATGTTTCAACATTGGATCGTAGATTTTGGTCCAATTCTTTCAATTTCTGTTCCAGTATATTTTGAGCTTCAACTGTCTTAGTCACGGTCCCATCAAGGATTTGTTTTAGATTTTCTTTTGATTTCTCAACTTCTTCAACCATTTTGCCTTGAGATTCCTCTATACTACTTATCAGACCTGATGAAACACTTTCCCCAATATCCCCAATCAATTCACTAGTATTTTTCATAGTTTCGGAAGTCTTACTTTTGAAATTTTCACTTTGAGAAAAAAGAAAATCTTGATTATTATCCAATATTTTCGAAACATCAGCCATAATATTGATCTGCATACTTTTGTTCTTTTCAACATACTGCCCTAAAGACGCTGAAATTTTTTCCATAAAGTCCTTAGTTGTTTTATCAAAATCTTGTTTTGCCTCCGATAATTCAAGATCGAAATCAGTTTTTAGTAACGAGGCATCTTCGTGAAAATTTTTTATGGAACCAGTTACCAGTTCGGTGAACTGTTCCTCATAACTTTGTAGAGCCGATTGAATCTCCTTCAGCTGTGATATAAATGTGTTATTGATATTATTATTTATTGAAATCACTAGTTTTGAAATCTGTTCCAGAGCATTTGAGAGATCTCCACTGATTTGATCCTCCAGAGTCTTCATGCTTCCCTCTAACTGCTCCAATTGTCCTACCAGCTGAGAAGAGAAGCCGGAAAGAAGCTCTCCTATGTTCTTCGAGAAATCCTCCTCTTTTAAACTAACTACTTCGGAGAGCTTTTCTCTAGTTCGGTTGCCAATCTCTTCTATTTCTTTAATTTTATTCTGAGCTATGTCATTTAATTCGCTCTTTAGCTCTTCTTTCACCCTTTCGATATATGCTATATCTTCCTCAAGCATGCCTTTTAATTCATCCTTGATAGCTACGTGGGACTCCACCATCTTATTCTTATACTCATCGGATATCCTTCCTAATGAACTCATAGTTTCAGTTTCTAAGGTTTCCAACCTGTTTTTCATCTGACGTACTATAGATTCCGAAATTTTTTTGGTATCCGAAAATAGGATTGAGATTTTATCTTGATAATTGTCTAAAAGTTCTGATGCTTGGGTGCCAAAATCGGTGATTTGAGTCTCGAAAGTGGTAAAGTTTTCTTTTAAAAGATTGCTTTCCGATTCTTCGAAGCCTTGAATGCTAGAAAAAACTTGGTTTTTTAGACTCTTAGAAAGTGTTAATAGTTGTTCCTCTTGCTTCTTTCTGCGTTCCTCCATTTGGGAAAGAAAGGCTCCCGCATTTTCGTCAATTTGGGAAATAAGCATATTCAATTCATTTTCTAAACTTGATTTAGTATCATTAATATTCTGACAAATACTGCTTTTTGATCCACCAATCTTCTCACCAATCTCTGCGTCAGCTTGTTGAAGTCTTGATGCTAGCTCCGTAGTTATTGCATCTATTCCCTGATTTACAAAGTTAATTTGAGTGTTAATTTCCTGTTCCAAATTTTTTTCTATATCTTGCATCCAGTTAGTGATCTTGTTCTGAGCCTCTTTTATAGATGTTGAAAATCTCCTTTTTAGATTATCCTCACTGCTTTGAAACTCCCTCGAAATAGATTTCAAATTATTTGAAGAAACGCCGATTTGCTCAGTTATGGCTGAAACGGATTGACCGATTTTTGCTTCAATTTCCTTGACCACATTTTGAGTTTCTTCTATGCTTGACCTTTTATCTGCAATTTTTTGGCGAATTTTTTCCATCATTATTCCTCCTTAACCACAGCCCTTTGCTTTAAAGCCTCGAATTCCTTAATGAAAACCGGCTGCTTACTAAAAAAGGAAATAGCCTTCTCGTAAAGTTTATTTATTCTATCACTATCCCCCGCCCTGAGATAATGTTCAAAAGCTCTCCGATAGAAAACCCGAGCCATCATTTTAAGCCCCTCCTCCCAATAATCGTCGCCCATTCTTTCATAAATCAAAGCTGCACCCCGAGCTATAGAACGCGCTTTCCACTCCACCCCGGAAGCATCAAAAAGATCCGTGGCGTGAGAGAGCAGAGATCTCGAATAAAAATCTCTGTCTTCCGCTTCAAACGACTTAGCTGCCTTCTCAAGGATCATTCCCGCACGTTCATTGTCGCCCATTTTCTCATAGATACCAGTAGTTAAACGAAACAGTTGAAAGGATTCGAAGTAAAGCCTTTTTTCTAAAGCAGAATTTGCACAGGCCTCAGCATTCGCAGCAAGCTCCAACGCTAAGGCTGGTTTATCTTGCGAGATCAACATATTTGCGGAGTCCTTCAACCATTCAAAATAAATTGGATCTATAGTCGCTTTAACCTCTATTGCTCTTCCAATTACTTTTAATAGTGTTCTTGCTCGACCATAGACTTGATCCACGTTAATAAGAAGTCTTAACATTTCGTATATTGCGTCAGATTTTAGCCACGCAGAGGAGTCATCAACCTCTATTATCCCCTCCGAGATAAGCGAATTTAAAGCCTCTTTACTTGATTTTTCCTCAACCTCCGAGCCCAGTTCCTCCAAAGGAATCATATTAAATTTTTGTGAAACAATATTATCTATCAAAGTCTCCTTCTCCATATTAAGTTCTATTAAGGCACTCAGAGCATTCTCCTGTATCTTACTGTTCACCTTTCGAAAGAGCTCGATACTTGGTTCAAGCTCCCCCTTACTTGTTTCATTAAGCAATCCACAAACAAACAGAGCTAATTTAAAAGGAATACCTCCCGAAGCTTTAGCTAACTCCTCTTTTAGAACATCATTAATCTTCATTCCAGTAACTGACTGATACTTCTGAAGTAACAAGCGAATATCCTGCGTAGAGAGGACATCTAAATCCAAGACTTGAAACAATTCCGGCTTATCACCCAATAATAGGTCGAGAAACCTCCTGTCAATACACACAACGAAAAATAAGTTAAATCCCATATCAGCTAATCTAGCTGATACCTCTCGGAGTAAAACATAAGCGGTGTCATAACCCAGCCAGGCGAAACGCTCAAAATTGTCACTAAAAACCCCTACTACCTTTCTCAGCTTATCTTGCACCTTATCCATATCCTCGAAAAACTGAGCTAAAAAGTATTCCTGCTCATTTTCTCCCAACTCCTTAGAAATCGGCGGAACGGACACAAACCTTTTTTCACCCATAAATCTTTTCCTTGCATCAGGTGCATAACTATCAACGGTTCTTTTCACATCATCGAAAAACATTCTCACTCCAAAAGTAGAAATAAACTTAACCAGCACCTCAACACCTTCCATCTCCGCTATCTGAATAAACCGCTTCATCAAGGAAGATTTTCCAATACCAGGAACCCCAGAAATAACAAAAATGTTCTTATCCGCAGAACCGGTTTTGATACTGGATAAAAACTCTTGAAATGCACTTATCTCCTGAGACCGGCCGGTAAAAAGCTCTCTATCCGCCGGCTCAATACAACTAATTCGCTTCTCCAAAATAATCACCAATTGAAAACTTTCCACCGTTAAGAAAAAATAATGGGAAAAATAGTAGATAAAGATTTACTTTTATCATTAAAAAATTAGAGAAAAAATAGAGCTGAAATAAAGGTTTAAAGCTCAAATTAAAATTTCTTACTCTTTTCTTTGTCTATGAAATCATAATAGTTTAGAGTATTGCTTATGGCTTTTGCAGCTCTGTCCACAGAAGGAAAGACAGGAAACCCTTCGGTTTGAAAAAGGTTTTTCAATTTTCTGCCCTCTTCCTCGTAAAAGGAGGGTGGTAACGCTACCAAGAATGGTTTACCCAAAGTATCACGAACATACTTTGCAGAGTCAACCAAATTTTTTACTAACACATTATAATCATCAAGAGCGTTCCTTCGCTTAAAAAAAATCGGAAGACGATCCAGAAGTTCAAAAAGCACAACATCAACATCATCTTCGGAAGCCGCTATATTAACTGACTTCGAAATTCCATCAACACTAAAATAAGCAGAAGGAATGTCTAAAGGATTCTTAGTACTAGTACCCGCGGGAGGAACTATCTCATGTATTTTCCTTCGGGATTCCTCGCTGATTACTGGAACTTCTAATCCAAGCTCTACACAAATGTCTGATTGAATAACACTAGAACCCCCACTAAAAGAAACAATTAATATTCTCCTACCACGCGGCTTTGGAACACGAGTAAAAGCTAACATGGTATCCGTTAATTCCTCCACTGTACCCACGGTGACTATACCCAACTGTTTAAAGACCGCCCCCCAAATATTGGAAGAACCGGAAAGAGAACCCGTGTGCGATGATGCAGCTCTAGCCCCCTCAACCGTACGGCCACCTTTCAAAACCACAACTGGTTTCCTTAGATTTGCCTTTTTTAATATACCAAAAAGTTTTCTCCCGTCTTTTACACCCTCTAGGTAAGCGGTGATCAAACCGGTTTTTGGATCCTCCGCAAGGTACTCAATAAAATCCGCAGCATCCAAATCCGCTGCGTTACCAAAACTAACAACCTTACTGAACCGGATATCTCTTGCACGACCAAGCATAACTATACCAACCGCAAAAGCACCCGACTGGGAAACCAGAGCTACAGGACCACTCTCCAAGGGAAAATCATAGAAGTAGGTTACCCTCGATTCTGGAACATATAATCCCATACAGTTAGGACCAATGATTCTTACTCTCCCCGCTCTCGCAGTTCTCACAAGCTCCTCCTCTAATTTAACATCCTCAGGATTACCGGTTTCACTAAAACCAGAAGTAAAATAATGGACGGTTTTAACACCCTTTTTCACACACTGATCCATTAAATCAACTGAGAGGCGAGCGGGAACAGCAGAAATTACATAATCAATGGAATCATCTATATCCAAAACACTCCGATAACATTTCAACCCGTGAAAATTGTCTCGATTCGGATTAACCAGATACAATTTGCCCGGAAAATTAGCTTCAAGTAAGGGTAATATAAAAAGAGCACTCTGTTCAGAAGCGCCCACAATAGCTATGGACTGTGGATGAAACAACTCTTCAAAATACTGGTACCGCCCAGGATCCAAAGGCATCACCCTCAAAAAGTGGATGAATCAAACAATCCTAGCACTAGAATTTAACATTTTCTTAATGATAACAGAGAGTATTTCTAATTTACTAATTATTTTTTAATCCAAGACTAATTCCAGATAAAGTTTGATTCAAAACCGGTTTCAAAAACCCAAAACATTTTGGGCGAACAATTTAATTTAAAAACATAATTTTGATTATAGATTTAGATACAACAATATATAAGTAACATAAAAAATATATTTATTAGAAAAAAATTTTAATTTAAAGTTTACCTCTTAGAATCTTTGGGGGAAAGAAAATGTTAAGCATTAAAAAAGGAGTACCCACTGAGATATCGAGTCTCTTGGAGCAGGGAGGATACTCTCTCCACATAAAGGGTTTACAACAGTAGGAAGATTTAATACTAAATAATACCATATATGGCTATGTGGTACTATGAAACTAGCTGACTGGGCTAGAAAACACGGTATAGACTACAAGACCGCCTACCGCCTCTACCGCTCCGGCAAATTCCCAAGACCAACAGAACAACTACCCACCGGAACAATACTCGTCCACGAAACACCCACCACAACCAACAACGCCGCCCTCTACGCGCGACTATGCATTACCCATAAGTGCTACGAGTAATTGCTTTCCTCTAATTTTATGCAAGATACGCATATTTTCTTGTTCCCACGATAAAAAATATTACGTATATGATAAAAAATTAGAGAGCAAAAATTACCCATAATAATTGTGGGTAATGCATAGCTAACAGTTCGGGTAGGACTGGATGCTTATTTAAGAAATAGTCCATATAGCTCCA
>NZ_JBRAKS010000038.1:0-17407 GCF_052745115.1 Candidatus Jordarchaeum sp. | reverse complement strand
AATGTTCTCTCCTTTATAAACAAAACCAAATAAACCTAAGAAATACTGGTCCCAATGATTTTCATAGTAAAGTTTAAAACCCAATAAAATCTTTCGTTAGCCGTAACATATACGATTACAGTACGCAATTTTATGAACTAATTATTGGAGGCAAAATGAATAATGGCTAAAACTTCTGGATATTTAAAAGCAGACGAACTCAAGACACCTCTAGCATCGTTTAAAAACCTAGAAGTGTCTATAGGAAAAGTCATAGTGGAAGAAGAAGAGTGGGAACCCATGGGCCCTACACCGAAGCCCACTCTGGCAGAGCTTAGATCCTGGACGGTGGACAGGCTTCTTAAAAAATATCGCCCCTTCTACGCTCCATTCTGTGACCGCTGCTGCCTCTGCACATATGGTCACTGTGACCTAACAGCGGGCAAGCGCGGTGCGTGTGGAATCACAATAGAAGACACCCAAGGCAGAATAGTTCTCTTAGCCTGCACCATAGGCGCATCGGCGCACGCCGGACACGCACGACACATGCTACATGACCTCATCAAAAGAGTCGGCCCTGATTACCCCATCGATCTCGGTAACGATATTGCAGTCGAGGCACCTGTGATTCGAAACGTAATAGGCATAAAGCCCCAGGTACTGGGAGACCTAGAAGAAGTGCTGGACTATGTTGAAAACCAGATAGTGCAAGGGGTTTCTGCCTGCCACACTGGCCAAGAAGGCAGCTACATCGACTTCGAGGCCAAAGCACTACACATTGGTCTAATGGACTTTGTAGGAATGGAAACAGCAGATCTAATCCAAATAACAGGACTGAACCTACCAAAGGGTGAAGGAGATGCTCCCTTAGTAGAAATCGGTCTGGGTTGCATAGACCCAGAAAAACCCATGATCCTAGTAATCGGTCATAATGTCATTCCCAGTGTTGGTGTAATAGACTACATGCGTGAACACAACCTAGAGGACAACTTAGAACTAGCCGGAATATGCTGCACCGCCATAGATTTTACCCGGTATGATCCCGGGTATAAGATTGTGGGATCAATTGCACGCCAACTAACCTCAATCAGATCTGGTGTCCCCGATGTCATAATGGTTGATGAGCAGTGTATCCGAACCGATGTTATTTACGAGGCTGCCAAGATCAAGGCGGCATTCATTGCTACAAACGAGAAAAACTGCCTAGGATTACAAAACAGAACCTTTGATTCCGTGCAAGATATAGTTGACGACCTTGTCAAGTACGCTATGGCGGGTGAGGCGAAAGGTGCACTTATACTTGATGGGGAGAAAGCCGGGGAGGTTGCAGTGAGAACCGCATTAAAGCTTGCACCCCTGAGGAAGAAGTTTAAGCAGGTTCCTGACAAGAAGCAGATTACAGAATTCGCCAAGCTATGTACCGAGTGTTACGATTGTGAGAGAGCATGCCCAAACGATTTGCCCACATCGGTAGCGGTGAAGGCTGGTGCCTCAGGTGACCTAAGCTTGCTTGCAGATCTTTACGAGGACTGCGTGGGCTGCGGCAGATGCAGCGAGGCCTGTAGAAAGGATATACCAGTAAAAACACTGATAGATGCAGCTGCTGAGAAGCAGATCAAGAGTGATGTTTATAAGGTTAGGGTTGGGCGAGGGCCGATCAAAGACACTGAAATCAGAAACGTAGGTGCACCAATCGTACTAGGTGAGATTCCTGGTGTAATTGCTTACGTGGGCTGTGCAAACTATCCCGCAGGACCCACGGAAGTGGCTAAAATGGCTGAAGAATTCCTCAAAAGAAGATACATAGTAGTGGTTAGCGGTTGCTCAGCTATGGACATTGCGAGGTACAAGGATGAGGAAGGACTAACGCTTTACGAGAAGTATCCCGGCGATTTCGACGCCGGAGGACTTGTAAATGTAGGCTCCTGTGTATCTAATGGTCACATCGTGGGAGCTGCCATAAAGATCGCAAATATCTTTGCTCGGAGGCCTCTCAGGGCTAACTTCGAAGAGATCGCGGACTATGTCCTTAACCGTGTGGGTGCCTGTGGTGTGGCCTGGGGTGCCTACAGTCAGAAAGCGGCTTCTATAGCAACGGGAGTAAACATATACGGCATTCCAGTAATTGTAGGACCACACGGATCAAAGTACCGAAGAATGTACCTCGGCCGGAGTGACATTGATGAGGACTGGTACGTGTACAATGCAAGAACCGGCGATAAAGTGTATGTTGGGCCAGCTCCCGAACACCTGATAATTGCTGCTGAGAACATGGATGAGTGCATTGTTCAGACTGCGAAGCTCTGTTTAAGGCCTAACGACACCTTTAAGGGTAGAGCTATTAAGCTCAGCCACTGGATTGACCTGTACCGCAGAAAATATGGAAAAGACTTCCCAGACGACGTACACAAATACATTAGAGTAGAGGGTGATATTCCCGTTACTTTTAAAGAGGATTTGCTAAGAGTGCTTAAGGACAGAAACTGGAAACCCACCGAGATACCAGACCCAACGCTATACGAAAGATTAGTAAAAGCTAAAAAGTAATGGAGGTAACCATGATGGCTGCTAAAGCACCAACTCCTTGGCAGTATGCTAATTGGGGAGGCTCTAAAAATGCTAGCGTTTTAATGAGCGGACAAGTTGCCGCTAAGATGATAAAAAAGAAGAAGAGATGTCTGCTGATAGTTAGTGCTAATGCAATAAGAGAATTGGACGGCAAAAAACTGGTTGATTACGCGGTTGAGATTGGTAAAACCGGAATACCCGTGGTTGCAACGGCAAATATGATTAAAGAACTGCGAGGAGCAGGATTCGATAAAGCAATTGATATGCAATTGGCTGATGTAACAAACCGGCTAAGAGATCCTAATTGGAAGGGATTAGACGGAAAAGGGCACTACGACTGTGTAATCTACTTAGGAGGAATTTACTATATTCAAAGCCAGTCTCTTTCCACCTTGAAACACTTTGCTCCAGACATTCTGTCTATCAGTTTGGATCGGGAGTATCAACCTAATGCTAGCTTTAGCTTCAATAATCTAAAGAAAGGAGAATGGAAAAAAGAATTGGATGATTTGGTAACTGAATTAAAAGCATAATTTAATGGTAAAAAACTAAGATTAATGAAATAAGGAGGATTTGTGAATGAGCATGTTTGAGGACATTCCTGTGGACGTAGGAGTAGTATACGAAGGCGAGAGAATTCGTGGCAAAGAAATGCAGTTCGAGTTTGGCGGACCAAACATTGAACAAAAATTCGAACTAGTACAAGCACGAGACATGAAAGAAATTACCGACGGGAAAGTAATCATAGACGGACCGGACTTGAAGGATCTGGAAGAAGGCAAGTCATACCCAATAGGCATACTGGTGGAAGCTGCAGGCAAAGAGATTGAAAAGGATCTGGAAGCAGTGCTAGAAAGGCGAATACACGAATTCATCAACTTTGTTGAAGGATTCATGCACCTAAACCAGCGCTACGACATTTGGTTGAGACTAAGCAAAGGCTCCTATAAGAAAGGATTCAACACACTAGAATACCTGGGAAAGGTTCTGATAAGACTTTTCAAATCAGAGTTTCCAATCATAGAAAAAATACAAGTCACATTCATTACCAATCCTAAGAAGGTTTCTGAATGGTATAAGAAAGCATTAGACATTTACGAGGCAAGAGACGCACGAGCCAGAGGAATGAAAGATGAGGACGTAGAAGAATTCTACGGATGTGTACTATGCCAAAGCTTTGCACCCAGCCACGTATGCATTATATCCCCCAACCGAATCTCTCTATGCGGCGCTATCAACTGGTTCGACGCCCGTGCCGCTGCACGCGTCGATCCCAAGGGACCCAACTTTATGGTCCCGAAAGGAGAATTACTTGATGATGTTCACGGAGAGTATTCGGGAGTAAATGAGATAGCAAAGCAGAGATCACTCGGTGAAGTAGAGAGAGTCTGGATGTACAGTATGTTCGGACACCCGCACACCAGCTGCGGATGCTTTGAGGCCATAGCATTTTACATACCCGAGGTAGACGGAGCGGGAGTCGTAGACAGAGGCTACGAGGGAACTGCGGTCAACGGCTTAGCGTTTTCCACAATGGCTAACCAGACTGGAGGAGGCAAACAGGTTGAAGGATTTAACGGCATCGCTATAGAATATATGAGAAGCCCGAAATTTCTGCAGGCCGATGGCGGATGGAACAGAGTAGTATGGCTACCCTCCAATGTTAAAGAAAAAGTCATGGACGCTATACCAGCAGAGCTAAAAGACAAAATCGCCACCGAAAAGGACGTAGCCAGCACAGCGGAATTACGGGAATGGCTAAAAGAGAAGGGCCACCCCATAGTTAAACAATGGCCAGCGGAGGTTGTAGCCGAGGCTGGAGCCCCCGCAGAGGTGACATACGAAGGCGCTCCCACCGAATACATGGTTCCCCAGCTAACAATGCCCGCAACAATGGCCGCAGCACCCGGCGGAGTCCCAGTAGCACTACTACAAGGCGTTCTTCAACTACCTGAAGGAATTCCAGGAGCCACACCAGGAGAAGGCTTCCAACTAATCTTCAAAAACGTGAAGATCAAAGTTGAAAAACTAATCATAAAGAGAGAAGAAAAGGGTAAAAAATGAAGGAATAGTAAATGCCAACCAATGATATCACCAAACTTGGAAAAAACATATTAGAAATACTGGAAAAATTCGAAGAACTAGAACTCGAAGATGTAACCATAGAAGCAGACGAACTAGTATTAAAAATGGCGGCGGGAGTAGCAAGAATGGCTCCTCCCCCACTAAGAATGGCTGCCCCCGGAGTCATACCCACCGCTCTACCTGCAATGAGGCCCTTCCAGTTCCTAGAAGAAAAATTCAAGCCGCCCATACAAGAATACCCCGGACAAATAGTAGAAGTACAATTCGGCCAAACCAAAAAAGAAGGCGGCACCCGAAAAGAAATCCGCAAAATCGGCGGAGAAAAAGTTCCCCCCTTCTACCGCTTCGAATACGAAAACCCCAACCGGCCTCTGGTCACTTTTGACGTTTTCGACATGCGCGTGAGCCTACCCAAACCAATTCGAGACCACTTCGATGAAGTAATGGACGACCCCGCAGAATGGGCCAAAAAATCTCTCAAAGAATACGGCGCAGACCTGGTAACAGTACACCTCATCAGCACCGATCCCTACATCAAAGACACCCCCGCAAAAAAAGCCTCAAAAACCATAGAAGACGTACTCCAAGCAATAGACACCCCACTACTCATAGGCGGCTCCGGAAACCCCGACAAAGACCCCGAAGTACTCGAAGCAGCCGCAGCCGCGGCCGAAAACGAACGCCTCATGTTAAACTCGGCATCAGATAACCTCGACTGGAAACGAGTTGTCGAAGCCGCCAAGAAATACAACCACAACGTACTCTCATGGACCCAGCTCGACGTCAACAATCAAAAGAAAATGAACCAACTAATACTGGACGCCGGACTACCCAAAGACCATATAGTACAAGACGCTACCACTGCCGCCCTAGGCTACGGACTACAATACTCCTTCAGCATCTACGAAAGAATCAGAATGGCCGCCCTAAAAGGCGAAGCAGATCTCCAAATGCCCCTATCCTCAGGAACCACCAACGCTTGGGGAGCCAGAGAAGCCTACATGAGCGACAAAAAGAAAGGATCCGAATGGGGAACCATAAACTTCCGAGGACCACTATGGGAAGCCATAACCGGACTATCACTCGCACTAAACGGATGCGACATCTTCATGATGCTCCACCCAGCCAGCGTACAAATCTTCAAAACAGTCGTAGAATACCTAACCTCCAAAAAGAAAGACAAACCCAGCCCCCTACTAAACTGGATAACCACAAAAGCCTAAAATAAAAAACGAAAGGTGAAAAAAATGTCACGATTAAAGCCACTAGACATATACAACCTACTACCCAAAACCAACTGCAAAGAATGCGGCGAAGAAACATGTATGGCGTTTACTTATCTTCTTATTAGCCGCGATAAAGAATTAGAAGATTGTAAGCCGCTGATTAAGGATCCTAAGTATAAGCCGAACTATCCAAAACTGAAAGACTTGTTAACTCCTCCAGTGAGGAGTGTAAAGTTCGGTGTTGGCGAACATGCGAAGACTATTGGCGGAGAAGAGGTGATGCGGCGCCATGAACTTACTTGGTTTAACCCTACGGTACTGGCCATAGATGTTGACGATGACTTGGAGGAGAGTGAACTAATTAAACGTGTGGACCTTATCACCCACTGGAACACCTTTTACATTGGGCAATCCCTGTTCCTAGATGCTGTCGCTATAAAATGTGTATCAGGTGATCCTAATAAATTCGCCAAAGCGGTATCCGCAGTGGTTAAGTACACTGATAACCCCATAATTCTCTGCTCGCTTGATCCCGCTTGTTTAAAGGCAGGGGTAAAAGCGGCTGTGGGCAAGAAACCATTATTGTACGCGGCTACCAAAGATAACTGGAAAGAGGTGGGAGAAATCGCGAGAAGCGAAAAACTACCGGTGGTAATAGCGGCACCGGGCGACCTAGACCTTCTGAAATCCTTGGCAAAATCAATGCACACAGCTGGAGTAGAAGAAATTGCCCTAGATCCTGGAACCTACTGGGGTGAAGGATTACTCGGAGACACTATAAACAATTTCACAATGCTAAGGAGAGCCGCAATAGAAGCCGGAGACAGAGAGGTGGGATGGCCGCTAATAGGAGTCCCAGCCACCATCTGGATAGGCAAAGAAGGAATATCTGAAGGCGAAAAACTAGCCACAGCATTCCAAGAAACCATACTATCTGCAATTCTAACCGCCAGATACGCCGACTTACTCATAATACACTCCACAGAACTCTGGACATTCCTACCACTAGTAATTCTGAAAAGAAATCTCTACGAAGATCCTAGAGTACACCCTTCAGTAGACTCAGAACTAATGGCTATCGGCTCACCAGATCAAAATAGCCCAGTGATGGTTACTACAAACTTTGCCTTAACAGCATACACGGTTAAATCCGACCTAGAACAATCAAAAATAGACGCCTGGCTAGTCATACTCGACACTGAAGGAATAGGTGTTGAATCTGCGGCTGCTGGTGGTCAGTTTAACGCGAGCAAGATCTCTGACTCATTAGAAGAGTTTAAGGTTGGAGACAAGGTTAATCATAGGGCTTTGATTATTCCTGGAATGGGTTCTCGTTTCAAGGGCGAGATCGAGGACTTGTCTGGCTGGGATGTTTATGTTGGTCCTAAGGACTCTGGCGCTATTGGTGACTTTCTTAAGGAAAAGTATCGGGCGGCTACTGGTTTAAAGTATGTGGGTGATCCCGGTAAGGAGAGTCCTGTTTTCTTAACTCCGAATAATATCAAGGCTTTCTACGATGTTAAAAAGCCATTGCTTGATGCCAAGGCTTCGGCTTGGCTGGTTGTTGTGGACACGGAAGGTCTTGACTTTGAGTCTGCTCTGAAGGAGAAGAAGATTGACGCTGCTGCTGTGAAGAAGTCTATGGATGAGGGCGGTGTCGATGAGCAGGTTTCGAAGAAGGAGCTTATTATTCCTCCTGCCTTAGAGGCTTTGAAGGGCGCCATTGAAAGCGCTACTAAGTGGAAGGCAAAAGTCGTAGCTCCCGATAAGATATCAGGAATGATAAAGTAATTAGCCTCCCTCTTTTCTATTTTAATTTTTTGTTTGAAGTCTTATTATTCGTTTTTTAAATATTTTTTTGCTGTAGCATTTAGTTTTGTTTTATTTTTTTGATATTTGGGAATGTTTTTTAAAAATTAATTATTTTTTTAGCGTACTATTAGAACTGGGCAGTGTGCGTGTTTGCTTACTTTATCTGAGACGCTTCCAAGGAAGAATCTTTTTATATCCCCGAATCCCCGGCTTCCTACCACGATTAGGTCGTAATTGTTTTCTTCGGCGAATATTAATATAGTGTTTGAAATGTTTCCCTTTTCCACTATTATTTCTACTTCTAGTCCTTTGGCTAAGCCTTTTTTGTATTGGTTGAGGAATTTTTTAGCTTTGGTATTGATTTCTTCAATTATTCTGTTTGTGAGTTCGATCTCTGCGGCGGGCATGCTGGTTTCCATGCCTCCCACGGGCATCACAAGTGTGGGTGGCTCAAATACATGTATTAGTGTGATTTTTGCATTGTACCGTTGGGCGAGGTCTCCTCCATATTTTGCGACTTTATCGCTGTAGACGGAACCGTCTAGTGCTACTAATATCTTTTTAATCAGTTTATCCTCATCGTTCAATAAGTACACCTCAAGTTTATTTCTGAAACCTGCAATAAAACCTAATTAGGCAATTATCGCTCATCTTAAGCTTTTTCTTAACACTTTATCTTTTAATGATTTATGTTTAATTGATTTTATTCTCCTAAAAAATCAATTTCTTAAAAATAAGTTTCATTTTTTGATTTGTAATTTTTCTATTTATTGGGGTTTTAGATTAGGTTTTTGGTCATTTTGATTCCATCGCGTTGCTTTCCGTAGTAGTTTTTGAGCACTCTTATGGGTCTATACGAAAATTTTTGGTATAGGTTTAGTGCCGCAGTGTTTGTTGCATCTACTTCAAGTAGGGAAACGTTGACTCCTTTTTGTTTGAACTCATTTTCTAGCGCTTGTAATAAACTAGCCGCTACCCCTTTTCTTCTAAAATCCGGTTTAACATCCAAACTGTATATTCTACCAACACTGTAGGGAACTTGGATAATGCCCACTATGAATCCGATTACCTCATCACGGATTTTTGCTTTAAGGAAAACGGAGTTATGCTGAATGATTAAGAATTTTAGGAAGGGTTTTGGAAAACTGTTTTGGGGGAAGCACTCTTTTTCAATTTGGTAAAGCGTATTTAAATCCTCTTTTTTGGCCCTCTCGATTACCAATCCGTCCATATAATAAATAAACTCTTTTGACAATATATTTTTTTAAACAAGTTTTACTGATCTTTTTGGCAAATTTACATAATATTTTATTATGTAATAATACTACATAATAAAAAAAATTATAAGCAATAACATACTTAAGATTATTTAGAGAAAGACCAAAACCCGAGGTTAAACATTTGGGAAACTGGAAAGTTCAATTCGATTCACAGACTGAAGGCCTTATTTTCAATGATACCCGACGGCAAACAGGAAAGGAAATACTGAGACCTATTTTTCTCCAGCACCTGGCAAGAGAAAGTGAAATAGTTAGGAGTGAAATAAAGGTTATAGATCCAGAGGGTAAAACTCGCTACTCTGATACATTCTTTGTAATATTTGTTAACGACGAATTAGGAAGGGTCACTCTACTGTTTGAACACTGGCTAAATTTAGGTATACGAATGGTGGGAGTTATTGACGGCATTAGGCGCGCTGAGAAAATATTAGAACACCTGCAAGAAATTGTAAAAGTGGAGAATCACAAAGAAGTTAAAATAATTCTTCCACCCACATACAGGATTAGTACCAGAAACCAAAAAATTAAGTAAATAATAGCTAATCTGTTTTCCATTCTTTATTTATTTTGTATTATCTCTTTTATTAATCCGAAATTACTTATTATAGTAAATCTGGTTACCATAAATTCAATTTAGAAAAGAAAAATACCTCTTTTATTGCTAATTTCGAGAGTTTTCGAAGCCTTTTTAATGACCAATTATAAATCTATTGATTCTTTTTGGCTTTTAATGATTAGGATTCTAATTTAGAATTTATGATTTTTAAAACCGCTTGATATGCTGGGTTATCTTCTGGCAGTAGGAGTAGCGACTTTCCCTCTAGATTGTATTGTGCTAGTTCATCATCTGGTGGTATTGTTCCGATATATTCTAGTTTGTATTTCTGTGCTTGTTCTTTTACTGCGGATTCCAAGTCAGGTGTTATCCTGTTACCCACAAGGTATATGTGTTCGAAATTCGATTTGAGGGCTTTCGCCAGGTCTCTGATACGCGCCGCGGTTTGAATTCCCATTCTTGAAGCATCAGAAATTAAAAACATGTAATTAATATTCTTACTTGTTCTTCGACTCACGTGCTCTAACCCTGCAGGTAAGTCTAGCAGAGTATAGGAGTAGTTTTTTGTCAAGGTATCCATGATTTTAGTTAGCAGATTATTTACACTGCAGTAACAACCCTCCCGCTCGGTTGCTCCCATAACTAGTAAATCAAAAAGTTCACCCTCTTGTAAAACGTCAAAAATTAGCGACTCTAAATAATCTCCTTTATCAAATCCGGGAGCCATTTTACTCATCCTTTCTTTGAAATCGTTAACCACAGTTCCCACAGTCTTTTTAACATCTATACCCAAAACTTCGGGCATATTGGAGTCAGCGTCACCGTCAATAACCAGAATCTCCCCATTATTCGATTTTAATAATGACTTTAATGCTAATGCTAGAAAACTGGTCTTGCCAACTCCTCCTTTACCTGATACTGCTACTATTTTTACGCCTTGCATTTGTTCATCTCCCATTTATGATTGTTCGGTTTCCATGTTTGGCGAATGAGTGGAGGAATAAATACTTTTTGTGTCTACAAAATTAGCTATTTTTATTATCCAATTATTTGTTTAGATTGAACCACACTCAGTTCAGTTTTTATTTGTTTTAACACCAAATTTTATTAGTCTGTTTATCTTCTAAATTATTTAGTAGGTGAGGTTGGTGTCTTCTTGGAAGGTGCGATTAGATTCCTTGGGAGACGTTTCCTACGAGTTTTTGGATACTCGCAGAAACACGGGTAGAGAGGTTCTTAGGCCGGAGTTTTTGCGGGATTTGGCTAAAAAGGGTGAATTGATAGAAGAAGAAATGCACATCGTTGGACCAGAGGGAAAAGGAAGATATACCGATACCTTTCTTATTATATCACTTAGTGATAAAAGAGGGGGTTTCATGATGCTTATGGAAAATTACCTAGTAGGAGTAAGAATTGTGGGTATTAGGGGTAAAGTCGACATATCTGAGAAACTAGTAGATCTTTTGCAGGATACCGTAAGATACTCTAAGAACATTAATGTAAATATCATTATCCCTAAAGGTTATAAAATTTAGAAACTTTAAAAATTAAAATTTTGGGTTTCTGTTTTATATTTTATCCATTTTAAATTTTTTATTCCGGGTATAATTTCTTCGGCTCCAGTTATATTAATTATAACGGTGTTTGTTTGGGATGCTAGCCAGTTTATCAATTTTTTAGCATATTCTAATTTTTTCTTTTTAATTGGCGTTATTGACACATTTTTTTTGTAGCTTGGTTTTGAATATTTTCCAATATAATTCCCGAAATCGAATCCGGCTAAGAGTATTGTGTGTGCACCCATTGATTCTGCTAGAAATACGGCTCGGTCTCCATCGGTGAATCCTGAGAAATTGAATACGTGGGTTAATGGTTTGGTTTGTGTGGTTCCAATTACGGTTCCCGGTAAGCTTTTTACATACTTTTTGAGCGCAGTGATGTTATCACCGTGGGCATGAATAACTATAATGGCTCCCTTTTTATTCGCTGAAGTTATATCCTCTATACGTCCATCTAGGTCTGAAACAACTATTTCCGGCATTAGCCCCTCTTTAAGTAGTGCCGAAATTGCGCCGTCGGCAGCTATTTGGGCGCATACCTTGTTTAAACCTATTCTTTTAATTTCTAAAATGTTTCTCTCTAATGATGGTCCACAACCATATATCAAAACACATTTGTTGTATATTCTTTCTTTAAGGAGACTTAACTGTTTTTCTGGGTCTTGAACATCAAGCATTTTTTCCAAGATTTCTGCCGCTTTTGCATCGGCGTCTTCACTGTATCCAAAATCTTTTATGATTTTTTGATACCAGGCATTCCACTGACTATAGTTCAATTTCTTGAACCTCTTTGGGTTCCTTATTTATGAGATCCATTACTTCTTGGAAGCTGGGTAGCGAAGATCTTGGTCCAAGTTTTCTAGTTGCTAGAGCTGCAGATGCAGAAGCGAAAAGTATGCAACCTTTTAACTCCTCAAATCCCTTATCCTGTAATAGAGCGGCAATTAATCCTGCTGCAAATGCGTCACCAGCACCAATTTCATCCACAGTTTTTACGTCGTAGGCATCTACATGGAAGCTAAAATCCTTGGTATAGGTGTCACATCCCTTAGTTCCTCTTGTAATTATAAAAATATCTGGACCTATTTCCAAAACTTCCCTTTTACTCTTGACCCCTATTTCTTTTAGAGTTTCCCAACCAGTTTCGTTTATAATAAAAACGTTTGTGTTTCTTAATATTCCTTCCAATTTTTTAAAACCCTGAATCAAATAATGAATGGTGGGGCGGTAGACTATGGTTTTTCCCAAGTTTTTTCCATATCCTGCAATTAATTCACTGATTTCTAGAAAGGTTTCACCTATATAGAATATGTCAGCATCCTTCATGAGATTCCAGCTAATTTCGTTGGGATTTGTTAGTGATAAAGCTGTATCTTTGGTGGCGTAGATGTAGGTTCTTTTTTTCCCGGTTTCCCCCGCGACAATGAAACTCCTAGAAGTCCTCTTATTCTTATCGATAATAACACTCGAAACATCAACTCCCTCTTTTATGAAGTCGCTTAGCAGTTGCCATCCCGCTGTATCGCCACCCAGTTTTCCTATAAAGCTGGTATTTACTCCCAGCCTTGAGAGGGCAACAGCAACATTACCTCCAGAGCCCCCCGGAAACTCGTACAATTCATATAATAGTCGGGAACCTCCTAGTTCACCTTTTTCCTCTAATAGGGAAAATGTGTCCAGGGCAACTGAACCGAATACAAGAACACTGGGAAGTTCTAACCTTGAAGATTCAGACAGTTTTATTAACCCCTCACCCATAGACCTTGAGAAAATGGTTGATAATCTACTGAAATCAAGTCCACTACTTAGGCATAGTTCCAATGCGTTGTTAAGATAAACACTGAAAAGTTCTTCCAACATTACACCTAGGTCGCTAGTAGACAATTTTCTTTCAAACATCAGTAGTATCCATCGCCCCATCGATGTGGGCTTATAACAGATGATTCTACGACCTCCTTCTATCTGAAAATCCTCCTTGACAACATTAAATTCTACAAGATTTTTCAGGTGCGCTAGAGTAGTTTTATTCGAATAAGCCAGCCGTCGGATGATGTCCTTTTGGCACACTGTTCCCTCTTTAATTTTTTCAAGAATGTCTATGCTTATAGGAGAACCCAAAACCTCAGTGAGAAATCTTTTCAGATTTTCAGGTTCTGCGGGAAGAAAAATTAGATAAGGCCAAATCTCATCTGCGGGGTTATTCATTAATCTTCCTCCTCAATTTTTTCGATAAACATTAAAGGATAGTCCAGTTCTTGAATATAGGACATTTCCATATGAACTCGTGATTTGCCATATTTGGATACGAGTCTAATTGAAAGATTTCTTCCTCCTACTTCACTATAATCATAGGGATGAGAAGCCTCCCTTATTTTGTTAAAATCTATTTTTACTTCAATCTTTTCAATGTATGGTTGAAGTGACATGGTCTTTTCTATCGCTTTTTCAAGCGTAGAGACAACTTTAGCATCTTTAGAAATAGGAGTTCCCACAAATTGATGATAAACCGCACCAAGAGTGATTGCTCCCTCAAATATCGCCCTATCCCTATCAGTCACCTCCTTCCCAAAGTATCTTTTTGCCTTTGCTTCAAATTCCTCGATTTCAGACATGTTTAATCATCTTTAATAATCAATTAATAGTTCTTCTCCATTTAAATAGTTATTAATGTAAACTTGAGTGCAAGGTATTAAACCATATATTTTTCATTTATTGTTGCATTAATTTCTTTTCCCAGTAATTTAATTATCCCAGTTCTCAGCAACAGTATAAGAATAACTCTTTATTATGTTTGTTAATTTATTCCTGTCCTCAAAATTATTTCTATAACTAATATCCAGATATTTTCAGTATAATTAGTAATAACCAGATTATTAATTAACTGAGAGGCTTTACCATTTTTGTCAATAAATGTTAATAATATCTCCCTATGTAGTCTTTAATAGAGAAATCTGAAACGTCTAAGTTAATTTAGTCTCATATTGTAATCAAATCTTGAAGTGAATATTTGAGGAGATTTAATTGGCGGATTTAGAGGGGCTCATAATAAGACTTCATGAAAAAAAATTCACAAAAGAGGAAATCATTTCGCGACTTGTGGATGAAATAAAAATTTACAAGGATTTAACTGAGGGCGAAGCAGTTGAACTAGCAAATGCGGTGTTTTCTGAAACCTGGACTACTATTAACCAAAAAACTAGCAGAGAAACAGCGGATATACTAGATTATTCAAAGTGTGAGGCTACAATGCATGATTTGGGGGTCGGTTGTCGGGGGGAAGGAGATTTCTTTGTTCATAGACTGCTTGCAGAAATAAGCGATGTGGGAATCAGAACTATTTTGGGTCCTCGTTCCCAGGACGATGCTGGTGCTGTTAAAGGTAAACGTGATGTAATTGTGGTTTCTGTTGATGGAACTCATTCCCGGCTAACTGAGTTTCCTTTCATAGCTGGTTTTCACGTAACTCGGGCAACAATGAGAGATGTTTACATTAAAGGAGCCAAGCCCTTAGCCTTACTTACGGATCTTCACCTTGCGGATGACGGTGACGTAGGAAAGTTATTTGACTTCATGTCTGGCATAAGAACGGTTTCTAAATTGACCGGTGTGCCCTTGGTTGCAGGTTCCACGCTCAGAGTTGGAGGGGACATGGTTATTGGAACTAGATTTGTTTCCTGTGTCGGTGCAGTAGGTGTTGTCAGAACGCCTCATCTTATTGCAGCGAGAACCAAAGTGAAACCTGGGGATGACATAATTATGACTGAAGGAGCAGGAGGAGGCACAATAGCTACTACCGCCATTTACGGTGGATTGCCTGAAGTGGTTATAGAAACTTTAAACGTACAATTCATAAAGGCCTGTGAAACCCTTTTGAACCGAAACCTGTTTAGGAAAATACACGCAGCAACGGATTGGACTAATGGAGGACTAAGGGGAGACTGTAACGAGATTTGTAAAACTGCAGAAGTAGGAATGAAAATTTACGAAAAGAATGTTGAATCGCTGGTAAATCCCGTGGTATTAAAAATGCTGCGAGACTTAGGCATAGACTATCTAGGGGTTTCAATTGACTCCTTACTGATTTTCACTTCTTCCAAGCACTCGGAAGAAATTCTGTCGGCACTAAGAAATGCAAGAATAAGGTGTGGTATCATCGGCACGGTAATTGAAACCCCAAAAAGGGCCGAGTTAATATCGGATGGTGAAACTAAATCACTAGAACCCTTATACAGAGAAGCTGCCTACACTAAGGTTAAAAAATTTGTTGGAGAAAAATCACCCGAAAATAAAGAAATTTTAATGAATAAAACGGCCCAAGCTGCTCAAGAAGCCATCAAAAAATCTGAAAAAATAATAAAGATTATAAGTGAACGAGAAACTTGAACCTCCCGATATGAAACTTCTTTTGTCTTTCAACTTTTTCTAAAAAGTTTCCGCTGTTATTATTATAAACAAAAATTATAAAATAAATTGGGTTTGAAGATATATTCTGAACTAATGGTAAAATGGATATTATTTCGATTTAAAATTATTAAGAATCTAGCACACCGGCCTCATCTATTACAAACAGTATTTCTGATTCGGGGAGATAGGGACTGTCTACGAGTCTCGCTATTCTCTGGTTACCCTTACTCTTTCTTAGGTATACTCTAGTGGTGCAGTTGTGAGCAACAATGTGACCGCCAACAGGTGCTGTGGGGTCGCCGAAGAAAGCGTCTGGTTTTGCCATAACCTGGTTGGTGACTACGATTGCAAGGTTGTAGAGTTCAGCTAGTCTTAATAGGTTGTGAAGATGTTTGTTCAGTTTCTGTTGTCTTTCAGCAAGCATTCCTCGACCAATGTATTCTGATCTAAAGTATCCCACCATGCTGTCTACAACAATGAGTTTTACGTTTTTGCCTTTCTCTATTATACCGTCTATGTTTTGGGAAAGGTACAACTGGTGATCTGAGTTATAAGCCCTGGCATAAACCACTCGTTTCAGAACTTCTTGAGGTTCCAGTTCTAATCGAGTAGCTATTTGAACTAGTCGTTCTGGTCTGAAGGTTCCTTCGGTATCAATGTATACAGCATCCCCATTGAGTCCTCCTCTTTCCTCTGGTAACTGAACGGTTACGGATAATTGATGGCATATCTGGGTTTTTCCGGTTCTAAACTCTCCGAAAAATTCTGTGATCCCTCGCGTTTCTATACCTCCCCCCAGTAGTTGATCCAGATTTTTGGTGCCGGTAGTTATTTGCGATATGTTTTTTCTCTGCTCCAGAAATTCTTGAGCGGATATGAATCCTATGTTAAGCATTTCTCGAGCAGCCTCAATTATTCTACTGGCTGTTGTTTCTCCGATGTCCGCTGCGGTGGAAAGCTCTTTAGGGGTAGCAACTGCCACGGCTTCTGGGCTTCTATAACCCGCCTCAGATAGTTTTTTCGCAATTGCGGGCCCAATTCCAGGTAAATCCTCTAATTGAGTAGGTGAACTCATATTAAGATCCTCTAAATGATGTTTATCTCGAATTTTAATTATACACTCAGAGTATATTAATAATTTGCATTAATATTAATTTAGATATCCTATTACGTGAGATTTGTGAATAAAAGTTTAAATATTTTTGAGTAGGCGAACGGCATATGAATTCAGAAATCTTGGAAAAATTAAAAATAATTCCCAACTGCATCTATGAAACCATTTTCACTACTTACAATGCTGATTTTAAGCCTAACGCAGCGCCGATGGGTATCAGTACTCCCAATATGAAAAATATTGTCGCAAAACTATACATCACAAGTCAAACGTATAGAAATATATTGGAAAAGAAATGTGCAGTTATAAATATTACAAATGACCTATCCCTTTTTTACCAAACCTCAATTGGTAAAAAAGGTTTGAAAGAAGCCAAAATTTTTAAAAAGTCGGAATATATTACTGCGCCAATTCTCATTTCAGCATCGGCTTATATTGAAGCAACTGTAAAGCGTATACTAAATATTGATGAAAATCAATCCAAAATAACATTTAAAATAGCTCATGCAGAAATAATAGATCCTTGCGCAACTCCAGTATGCAGAGCTCCCAATTTAATATTAGAATCAATAATCCATGCCACAAGAATCGAAATCTACACTAATAAAAAGGAAGAAAAAAAAGCCCAAAAATTAATTAATCAGGTGAAAAATTACAGAGAAATAATTAATCGAATCGCAAAAGGAACAGAGTATGATTCACTAATGGAAAAAATCTGGAAAAAAATACCAAAATCAAATCCAACTAGAAACTAAATCAATTTTTTGGTAAAATCAGTATTTGAAAATGAAATAGGTTATTAAAACTGGTTTTGGCTGGTGAAC